>JBMTVV010000148.1:0-5332 GCA_049451755.1 Bdellovibrionota bacterium | reverse complement strand
TTTCAATAACCTCAACGCCGAGCCTCTTGAGAAGTTCGGGACCAATCATCCCCCCAACTCCATTGCCCGCATCAACCACCACCTTCAACGTTCGGTTCCCCATATGTGGTCGAATATTTTCAGTAAGGTACTCAAGATACTGCGGAAGCAGTGGGGCCTCTTCGATGAGCTCGGGTGCTGGGTGAATGGTCTCCTCTTGATATTCTTGCATGAGTGATAGGAGCTCTTGAATGGCATGGCCAGAAAGTGTTGTTTTGCCCCGACAAATCTTGAATCCATTCATGTTTGAAGGATTGTGACTGCCTGTAACCTGTATTCCTCCAGCGAGCTCTTTTTGATAAAGCGAAAAGTATACTTGTGGTGTTGGTCCCATGCCGAGCAGCTCGACTCGCCTTCCCGTAGCCGAAATCCCCTCGGCAAGCGCTTGGGCATACCCAGGAGAGCTCAAGCGGCAGTCGTAACCGATACTCACAGGAAGTTCGTTGCTGCCTTGGAGCGTTTTCCCGAAGGCGAATCCAAGAAGACGGGCAAATTCAGGAGTGAGATCCTCATCAACGTTTCCTCGAATATCGTATTCTCGGAAGATCTGTGGATTAAGATGTACTGATGGCATAGTTCTCCTTCATTTCAGGGCAATATAAATTCAATGATTCTAAATTTTTTTATCAACGGCGAATTTTGTAGTCAGCTCACGGGCGAAGTACAACGTCATCCTTTCTTGCAACTTTTTTTCTTCCAGCTGGGCACGGACTTCAGCCCGCAGATCTTTCCGTTCAGGAACTCCAGTCGAATCAAGAAAGCGATTCTCTATGAAGAATAGGTGAAAACCAACGCTGGTTTCAATAAGTGGTGAGACAGTCTGCTCCGGAAGTGTAAAAAGAGCGTCAAAAATTGCACCGTGAAGCTCCTCCTCGCTTAGTACGCCGAGTAATCCTCCATCACTCGATTCTGGTCCATGCGATATTTGCGATGCCTCACGTTGAAAGTCCTGGAGAGTGGATATCCGTCCGGTGACAGCTGAAAACGTCTCTTGTGCCTCTTGTAGGGAGATTCGATCCCGATAGAGGACGATTTGCCGGAGTTTCATCTTGGCTCCACTAGACGTGAACTCTGGATGTTCACTGAGGTATTCATCTATCTCCTGTTCTCCGACACTTGTTCCTTCACGCATAATTTGGTTTGCAAGTTTTGTCCTCAAGATGTCGATCTCAACTTGAGCTTTCAGTTGCTCAATAGTTGCATTCTGTTTGTTGAGAGCTCTCTCGAACTCTGGTCTTGAGAGTCCATTTTGTTCCGCAAGTCGACTCACGTAGATATTGATTTCATCATCGCTCACGTCAATGCGGCGTTCACGGCTCTCTGCCCTTAGGAGATGCTCTGATATGATTTGCTGGAGTGCTGCCTGAACTGATTCACTTTGTGCAGCATCCGAAAGAGACGATGGATACTCTATCCTCGCTCTTTCTACGACATCTGTCAGAGTGATTGGAACATTATCTACAGAGGCAACCACTGCATCAAGCAGATCTGCATGAACGAGAGAAGGAGTGAAATGAGCGAGCAGGAGGTGCGCGATAAGAATCACCATGAGGAGAGGTGATATAAACAGATGATACTGGAGGGCGCAACACTTGCCACGGAGGACTTGTACGGCTCTCGTGGAAAATAAGATCGGCGAGATATTCATTACTATTGCTCCGTTTTTTTCGGCCCTTCGATTACATCAGCTGAGGAGAGGAGTGTGACAGATAGCGAAAAAAGTTCAAGCGAATAGTGGACGAAAAGCTGAGGCGCTCTTGGTGTTGAGAGGCCTGAGGAACCGAAGACGAATATCCTCACGAACTCATTGTATCGAGAAGCTGAAAAACTCGATCGAAAGTCTGTTGAAGAGAGCCTCTTCGGAGTTGCGTGTCGTGGACTGTTATCGAGTCGTTACTTCCAATTCGATACTTTTTCGGATTGGAACGGACAAGTGTGAGGGCTTTTTGAATGTTGACCGGCGCTAAAGGGGCAAAAGCGCATGAAAATTTCTCCTCACCGATATCACATCGAGCTACGCCATATTGTTTCAGCTGCCCCCGAAAGGTCATGATCGAGACAAGTTGCTCCGCTGAGGTACTAAGACTACCGAAGCGATCTTCTAGCTCCTCTCGCATCGCATCTGCATCACTCTCACTTCGAAGGGACGACAGACGTTGATAGATGACCATTCGTTCTTGAATGTCAGGAATATATTCTGGAGGGAGAAAGGCGTCTGCCTCTATCTTTACCTCTGGCTCCAGTAGTACTTCTTGAGAGAGTCCTTCGCCAGTAAGATGGTGAATGGCTTCGTCGAGAATCTTTGTATACAACTCAAATCCAACCGAAATAACACTCCCCGACTGCTCGCGTCCGAGGAGATCTCCAGCGCCTCGTATCTCAAGATCTCGAATGGCGAGTTGGAAGCCGTGGCCAAGCTCATCGAGTGACTGAAGCGCAGTAAGCCGTTCTTGTGCTTCCCGCGATAGTCGCTTTTTCTTTGGGGTAAGGAAGTAGCAGTATGCCTGTCTTGTACTGCGCCCAACACGGCCTCGAATTTGATAAAGCTGAGCGAGTCCGAATGTATTTGCCCGGTGTATGATAATCGTATTTGCATTGGGAATATCGATACCGGATTCAATGATAGTCGTTGCGACAAGTATATCGATCTCATGATGGAGGAATCGATGCATAATGTTCTCTAGTTGCGATTCGCTCATTTGTCCGTGCGCAAAGACAATTCTGGCTTCTGGTAGAAGTTCTCTAAGCTGTTCAGTTATGAGGTGAATTGACTGGACTCTGTTGTGCAGAAAAAAGGCTTGCCCGCCTCGTTGCAGCTCTCTGAGTAACGCATCACGTATTGTATTGTCATCCTCTGGTGTTACGAATGTTCTTACGGTTTTCCGATTTACCGGTGGAGAGCTGATGATGCTAATGTCACGAATTTGAAGGAGTGACATATGGAGTGTTCGTGGAATTGGTGTCGCGGTAAGAGTAAGAACATCTATGTTTCCCTTCATTTGCTTCAGTTTTTCTTTCTGTTTGACGCCGAATCGGTGCTCCTCATCAATAATCAATAGACCGAGGTCGCGGAAGGTTACATCCCGTTGCAAGAGTTTGTGCGTGCCGATAATAACATCAAGTTGTCCGGAGGAGAGTTCCTCAAGAGTCTTACGATTTTGCTCTCGTGTATAAAAACGACTCACAATACCAACCTTGACTGGAAATTCCGCGAGTCTGCTGTGAAACGTCTTGTAGTGTTGTTCTGCAAGGATCGTTGTCGGGCAAAGAATTGCTACCTGTTTTGAGTGTTGGGTTGCTTTAAAGGCAGCGCGTAATGCTACTTCCGTTTTGCCAAAGCCAACATCTCCACAAATAAGTCGATCCATCGGACGATCCTCGGCCATATCATGGAGCGTCTCTTCGATTGCTTTTTGTTGGTCAACGGTTTCGGTAAATGGAAAGCCATCTGCAAACTCATCGTCCTGTGCTCCTGCCGGATCGAAGCGCCATCCTTTCGCTACTGAGCGCTTTGCATACAGGTCAACCAGCTCTCCAGCAAGAAGCTCGACCGATGCGCGAACCTTTGCCTTCGTCGTGCTCCACCGTTTTGAGCTAAGACGGTCAATCTTAGGAGGATGACCATCGACGCCACTATATCGCTGAACTTTCGCAATATTGGTCATCGGAAGAAATAGGGTGCTATCAGCGTATTCGATCTCAAGGAGATCAACTCGACCATTTTTTACATCTCGTTGCGTAAAGCCCTGATATCGTCCGATTCCATAATCAAGGTGTACGACGTAGTCTCCAGGGCTTAGTTGGGAAAGCGAGTTCAAGAGCTTTCTCATTGAGACACTTACGGTCGGAGATGATTGGCTCGCCTCTCCAAAAAGATCTCGCTCGCTTACGAGTACAATGTTTTCTTCTGGAAGCTGCACTCCCGTTGAAAGGCTCCCACGAAGGATTGTAATGGGTAGTCGGCGAAACTCATTAGCCCATGCGCTGATTGATAGATCCTCTCGAATGGGAACTTCCATATCAAATTCATTGAGAATTCTTTGTAGTCGACGTGAACGATTCTCTGAGCCGATGAGAAAAGCAACACGGTATCCTGCGCCACGCCACTCCCGTACCTTATCATTGAGTGGTTTGAATGGTTGTTCTTGTCGCTTCACCTTCGTCTGGCGTATCCGCAGTTCACTCAAGAGGTAGCTCGCCACCTTTTTGGCGGCCTTGCTTCTACTGGTGGGATGCACTTGATTTACTGAGGCAACAGAGTGAGAAAGTAGATGTTTTTGAAGTCCACGTGACGAAATGAAGAGTTGTTCACTCTTTGGAATGAGGTAGTGTTGCTCTTCGAGCCGACTAGCTCGTTCCTCGGCAATTTCGTGGAACGTTTCGACTTCATGAAAGATATCGTCCTGGTCTATCAAAATAGTTGGTATTTCAATATCAAGCCACTGGCCCCATGGGAGCGGAAGGATATGTTGATACAGTTCAATTCCTGGAATAGTAAGGTCTTTTCTGAGTGCTTCGAGAATCTCATTACTCTCTCGGGGAGGAACCTCTCTTGAGAGCGCATAGTCTTTGAAGGATGTTGCAAGCTCTGAAGTGGACGACTCCGAGTAGTGCTGAAGCTCCTTCCATGTGCAGGATTCTCGGACCGGTAGTATGTCGACTGATGGGATGGCTTGTGTGAGGGATCTCTGAGAACTTGCGGAGAAAAAAGTAAGACTTTGAATGGTCTCTCCAAGAAATTCAATTCGAATTGGGTTGTCTACATACGCTGGAAAGAGATCAATTTTCCCACCTCGTATGGCGAATTCACCTGTTGACTCGACGTTTGAGACTTCAAGGTATCCATACTGTTGCAGAAGCACTACGAGAGATTGCCGAGTTATAGGCTGACCAGGTGAGACCCTGCAAATATGCTCTTGGTACCATTCAAGCGGTAAAAAGCGTTGCATGAGAGCGGTGGCACTTACGAGAAAAACTCCATGAGTCTCGCTTATGAGATGGTGGAGACAAGCATTTCTCTTAGCAACGCTTTCGAGATCTCGATTGACCATTTCGTACGGGAGCGAGGCCCGATGGGGAAATTCGTGCAGCGGTCGCTCTCGCGATATCGCCGATAGGTCTGTTGCAAGCGATCTCGCTCGCACCTCATCTGGAGTTACGAGTAGGACTCTTGGAAGCCGCTCAATGAGACGGTGTACCGTCCACGCTACTGCTGGCCCAGATGCTCCGTAAAAGTGCTCCACGTTTCTCGTTTCTCCTAATCTAAACCCACGAGAGCATACGAAAATTTCCC
>JBMTVV010000147.1:0-5367 GCA_049451755.1 Bdellovibrionota bacterium | reverse complement strand
GAGTCTCTGAGTCACAATCTTCAGGAGTGCTTTATCATCCTCAACGAGTAGTAGTGACCTCATGAGAGCTCCGTTGAGGCAAGAGGGAGCGTGAGTTCAGCTAAAAATCCATTCGGAGTCTTCGGGAAGGAGAGGGAGCCATGCATCTTCTCAGCGAGTTGCTTTGAAAGGTAGAGACCTATGCCACTACCACTTCCTCGGTAGAGCCGTTGAAATTTGTGTCCAAGGAGAGCGTGTTGCGTCTCATCCGAAATCCCAGAGCCATTATCAAGAATACTGATGACGGCAGATTTTTTCGTTGCGGTTTCCATGTGGGATGAAATGCTGACCGTAGTGGCGTGTCCGTGAATGAGAGCATTCTTCAGGAGGTTTCGAAGAATGGTAGCAAGCGCCTGCATGTCTCCGACAACACAGACATCTTTAGCGCTCTGAATGGTTAGTTCGTCAAATTCATCACAGAGTGGTCGAAGTGTCTCCTGCGGCGAAAGATTTTCGAGGTGAAGACGTGTATCGGGAAATAGTGAGAGGGCAAGCGAGTTATCGAGTTGTAGTGAGAGTCGATCAACTTCTCGCATGAGATCTCGGCTCGTTTCTTCCAGCTCCAGATCTTTGAGGCTATCGTGTAATGACTCTGCATAGAGTCTTAGAGTGGCAATCGGAGTTTTGAGCTCATGGGTGAAGGTGAGGAAGAATTCCTTCAGTCGGAGCGTATGCTGTTGGTCTCGAATCATGAAATAAAGGAGAGCCCCGCCCCCGAGAATGAGTGAGCCGAGGAGAGTGCCACCTTCCCACATGAGCATTTTCTGATTACGAATGAGCTCATCGGCAATAACCCCTCCTGCCTGAGAGAGTCGCTCAATTTGGCGTTGGCTGAAAATGTACCACCAGACGATGAGAGCCACGGTGAACAGGAGCCAGCTTCCAGCAAGAAATCTCAGGAGATACGTCGTGTACTGCCGTTTTTGGGGCCTCTCGTTTTCCATGGTACTCATAATAGGGCTTACGGGGGTGAAGAGAAAGGTTCTAGGGCTCTATTACGACTTTTGCTCACCTGTGCTACACTCTGTAAGCGGCTAGGAGCGTGAGGTATAACACGCTGCTTTTATTTGATTTGCTACTTTTATTTTATTTACCAGGGATGATGTATCATTACGAGGGAAAGAGACGATATGGGAGTTGAAGTTCGAACTATTGAGGTCACTCCCTTACAGCAAAACTGTCGGATTCTGGTAGATGCTGAGTCACGAGCGGCTATAGTCGTCGATCCAGGAGGTGATGCGGATCAGATTATCGCCATGTTGCGATCTGATGGATTAACACTCGAAGCTATTTGGCTCACACATTCGCATCTTGACCATTGTGGAGGAGTCGCTGAGGTACTCGAATACGCGCCCGTCCCACTGTATGGTCATCGGTTAGAGGTAGAGTATCGCGCTCGAGTTGAGAGTATCGCACAGATGTATCAACTCCCTCCAGGAGCAATGCGCAACTGCCCGGAGCCGAGTCACTTCTTGGAAGGAGGAGAGATACTCTCCTTTGGAGGATTAGAGTTTGAGGTACGGTATACACCAGGTCACTCACCGGGGCATGTGGTATTTGTATGCCTTGAGCTCAACATATTGCTGGCAGGAGATACTGTGTTTGCTGGTTCGATTGGGCGGACAGATCTTCCAGGAGGCGATCACGAACAGTTACTCGAGAGTATTAGAAGAGAGATCTACTCACTGCCTGATACTGTACAGGTCTTACCTGGGCATGGACCTGATACGAGCGTTGGGATTGAGAAGAAAACAAATCCATTTGTGAGGGGAGTATGACCACACACTCAGCAAGAAATAAAATTGTATTGGGAGTCACTGGCTCCATCGCGGCATATAAGGCTGCGGAACTCGCACGTCGTTACGTTAAGCGGGGCTTTGAGGTGAAGGCAGTTTTCTCTGAACAGGCCGAGGAGTTTATTGCCCCACTGACCTTTCAAACTATCACGGGTCATCCCGTCTTGAGGAGTTGGGATCAGGAAGAGGCGCATGGGATCGGTCATATCGAGTACGCAGATTGGGGAGACCTCTTCGTTGTTGCACCAGCAACGGCGAATGTTATCGCCAAGTATGCTGCGGGTATTGCTGACAGCCCCTTACTTGCAAGTTTGTTAGCCAGCCGCTCGCGTGTGCTCATGGCACCTGCCATGAACGTGAATATGTTGAATAACCCGGCCACACAAACCAATATTCAAATTCTGAAAGAACGCGGTGTGCTATTCGTTGAACCGGGTGAGGGGCATCTTGCGTGTGGTTGGCGTGGTCGAGGTCGCATGGCCGAGCCCTGGAATATCTTTTACCATACACTGAAAGCGTTCGGTGATAGTTCGTACGAAGGGAAACGGGTCTTGGTAGTCACTGGACCAACACGTGAGGCAATTGATCCAGTGCGGTTCATCTCAAATCGCTCTTCAGGAAAGATGGGAATAGCTATCGCGCGCGAAGCATTTCGTCGGGGCGCTCATGTGGATGTCATCTGTGGCCCCGTTAAGGCGAAACTCCCAAGCGGTATAGCGACATCTTTCGTTTCATCAGCTGAAGAGATGAAGCAAGCAGTTGTACGGAAAGCTTTTCCTGAGGCTGGTGAAGCTCCCGATATTATTATCATGGCAGCTGCGGTCTCTGATGTGCGACCGAAGCGGGTCTCGGAGATGAAATTAAAGAAAGGGGCACTCCCCTCATCGCTTGAGCTTGAACCGAACGCGGATATCTTGGCCGAGCTTGGTCGTTTGCGGGAAGAGAAGAAAGCGCCAGTGAAGTTAGTCGGGTTTGCAGTAGAGACCGGTGAGGTTGAAGATCTGATAGCGTCAGTTCAACAAAAACTCACCGATAAGAAAGTTGATATGATTGTAGGAAACCTAGCGGAAGAGTCCCTTGAGCTTCAGACGAATCGTGTCTGGATTATCGATAAGCATGGTCGAGAGACTGAAGTGGCCATGAGTTACAAAAACCGAGTCGCGGAGAAGATTCTTCAACATGTCAGAAAGCTCTAAGTCGCCATCCGTAGACGATATAACTCTCGAAGACTTCTATCGATACTTTGCTCGGTGGGAATCGGCATTCCCATCAGGAATTCCTGAGGAGTATGTCGAGGAAGGTGTAGTTAGTGATTCACCAGAGCGTTCAGTAGCAAGTGTTCACTCACAAGATAGTGAACGTGTCGTCGAAGCTACGGTTGGTGAGGAGTCGCCGTCACCCTCGGCGCCCCGTCCACATCTTCGCTTCGGAGGTTCGCTCCCCTTGAAGGGTGTCTTTTTTCATTGTGGAGAGCCACTCGCTGAGAAAGAGATTGCGCTCTTTCAGGCCGCCGTTGAGAAGGGGCTTCAGTGGCACATGAACGAGTGTCTTTTAGTAGATGAGCAGTCAGCAGTTGATTACTCGGTGTTAGCCCGTGATGAGCGGCTTCTTGGTGGTGAGCCGAAGGCAATGATCCTCGGAGCACCTTCGGCTTCGCTCAAGCGTTTTCTTTCTAGTATGAAAGGGCACTTTGCAGCACCTCTTGAGACAGTTACGTTACGTACAGTCCTGAATGAGCCAGCGAAGAAACGGCTTTTTTGGGAAGATTTACAAAAGCTTCTCGAGCCGCAGTGACAGGGAAAAGGAAGGTGTATATGAAAGGTCTTATCAGCTCAAAGCTTTCTCTTCTCGTTTTTACCTTGAGTGTATGCTCTCTCTTTTTTGGAGGACATTTTCGAGCGAGTGGCTTCTCCCTGATCTCTCCACTGGAGGTGCAGGCACAAACAGAAGAGGACTCTTCTGAGACCAAGCCAGATGGATACATCGCTGTCATCGATATGGATATGATGATTCTTCCGGGTACGCAGAGTTACCTAGAAAATGCGATTGCTGAAGCTGAAGAAAGTGGCGCGAAGTTATTGGTCGTCCAGCTTAACACTCCAGGTGGGATTCTCCAGACAACCCAGCGGATGATTCAGGCGATGTTCCGCTCGAAGGTTCCAATAGTTGTCTATATATCTCCCACGGGGGGAACTGCGACCTCTGCGGGCGTATTTATTACTATGGCAGCCCACATTGCTGTTATGGCTCCAGGGACAAGTATCGGGTCTGCGCACCCAGTAACGGGCGACGGGCAAGACATCGAAGGCGATATGCGGAAGAAGGTCGAAGAGGCGACGACTGCACTTGTAAAGTCCGTAACAGAACAACGTGGACGGAATATCGAATGGGTTGAAAAAGCGGTCCGTGAGAGTGTCTCACTAACAGACAGAGAGGCTGTAGAAGAGGGGGTAGTTGACTTTGTGGCTCCTGACCTCAAAGAGCTTCTGAAAGCAGCTGCGGGACGTGAGGTAGTTCTCGAGGAGGCGAAGGTTAAACTTGGAGACTACTCAGAGCTTCCCGTTCGTCATATTCCAATGGATTTTCGCGACGAAGTATTGAATGTGTTAGCTACTCCGAATGTTGCTGCCATCCTCTGGTTAGTTGCAACAACTGGGATCTCGATAGAGCTTTATAACCCAGGTCTAGTGTTCCCAGGTGTTGTAGGAGTTATTTCTCTCGTTTTGGCGCTTGCTGTATCCCAAATTATCCCGCTCAGTCAGGGGGGGCTCATTTTGCTAGTGCTCGGAGCACTCTTAATAGTAGGAGAGCTCTTCTTTGCATCGGGTATTTTGGGGGCGGGGGGTATCATCTCTGTTATCCTGGGGTTGATGTACCTCGTTGATGTAAGCCAAGCGCCGGGGATGGCGGTATCAAAGGCAGTTATTCTCCCGATTGGATTAGTGCTCGGGACATACCTTTTTCTCATCTTGCGCGCTGCAGTTGCATCACGGCAGCGAAAGCCACTGACAGGGACGGAGGGCTTGAATGGCGCAGTGGGTGAGGTGCGTGAGACTGTCTCAACGCATGGTAAGGTGTTTGTTAATGGCGAACTCTGGAACGCAACAAGTGAAATGGGGATCCTTTCGGTGGGGCAATCGGTTCGTGTTGTCGGAGTTCTCCCTGGGATGACACTTCAAGTAGTCGCACTCGAGAAAGAAGGTGGAGAAGCAGCATAGCGAGGGGGCATTTTAGGAAAGCTGTGATGAATCAGGCGAGGTGAGCCAGCAGGCGTCTCCTCGCTCGGTGTGTTGGCTATCAGAATCCCTTTTTCTCTTGTGACGCAGGTGTGAGGATTGTACCCTTTTCGTGACCGTTATCTTTTTCTAGACGCACTACTACAAAGAGGCATCATGCAATCTGGTATCATTCTCGCCCTTATCCTCCTTCTCGTGATCCTTTCAAAGGCGATTTACATTCTTCAAGAGTACGAACGGGGAGTTGTATTCTTTCTCGGGAAGTATAGTTCCACGAAGGGGCCCCTTCGTGGAAC
>JBMTVV010000146.1:0-5377 GCA_049451755.1 Bdellovibrionota bacterium | reverse complement strand
TTCCTTTCCCGCAATTGCTTTCTTGCGCACTACCTAATCGTTTCCGCGGCCGCGCTCTTCGTTTTCTACTTCAGCAACTTGCTCGTCTGAGAGCTCAAGGAAAGCAAGCATCTGTCGGACGAGCATTTCATAGTCCTCTTTCTTCCCCATATTGAGCCGATATTCGTTAATAACCTTGACCTGCATGTCCTTTGCCCACATGTCCCATGCTTGCTGAGAGATCGACTGGTAAATCCGTTCACCAATTTCCCCCGCAAACGGTGCCTTCGCGAGCCCTGGGAGCTCACTTTTTAACTTCTTACACGCGACAAGCCGTTCTTCTGACATTTTTTTCTCCGTTCTTTAAAATTTTTGCGAGAAAAGATACCCGCATGACGCTAGTAACTAGCTGAATATATTGATGCATAAGTTGCATCCACAACTTTTTTCAATCTTTACACATTTGGGGCGAAATTTATACAAATCCGTGACAATAGCCTCTTAGTCCTTTGCCACACTGCTCACCATAAAGGTTTTCCCGAAGCGTTTGTTGTTCTTCGGGTCTTTAAAGGAGGATTAGTGATGGAAAAGGCGAGCAACCGTATAGAGTCAGCAAAAGAAGAAAGACTGAGTGATCTTGAGCTGGTTTGTAAGAGCCAAGCTGGATCTGAGGAAGCATTCTTAGCGCTCGTTGAGCGCTACACTGAGAAGGTTCAACGTCTCGCTATGAGAATTACGAGAAGTGAGCAGGATGCTGAAGATGTTGTTCAAGAAGTATTCATCACCCTCTATACAAAGCTAACGTCGTTCCAAGGAAAGTCTGCTTTTTCAAGCTGGTTGTATCGTGTGACAGCGAACGCTGCTTTCATGAAGCTCAGAGGTCGTCGAAAGCACGCTGCTTCATCGTATGAAGAAATGGTCGAGACAGGCGCTCCGATGCAGAACGTGCGAGAAAGAAGTGATACCTCTGATGTCGACTACCTGTCGGTACGACACGAACTACGAAGCCTCATCAGCCAGGCTATCGAAGCTCTTCCATCAGAATACCGCTCTATTTTCGTCCTTCGTGATGTTGATGGTTTATCAAATCAGGAAGTTGGGGAAGTACTCGGGATTACTGTTCCTGCGGTAAAGTCCCGTTTGCACCGTGCCAGACTCATCCTTCGTAAGAAGTTGAATCGGTACTACGAGGACTACTCAACAAGTGAAATGCTTCCATCAGGCCGTACCTTTCATGCTCAAACTATCGGGGCATGGGGTAGTGAGGAGCTTCAAGCCGCTTAGTTGTAACATGGACTGTAATACTGGGAGTGAATACTGCTCTGAGTAGTGTTGAGCTACAGGGGGTGACTACCAAATCGAGTCTCAATACGACAAGGAGAGGCCTGTTCTTCCATGAGCCCTTCGGTAGACCCTACTGCTTCAGTGGCTTTCAGGGCGCGTTTGAGAAATAGAGGAGTGAAAAATAGCCGCTAACATATTGATAGTATCAGATAAAGTACTTTTCCCTTAAGGCGTCTGAACCCTTAGCCGATACCTACTGTAGGTCCGGGATAGCCGTGTTACGGCTCCCGTAGAACGGAAGGAACACAAAACAGACGAGGGTTCATGTACGGTAAAAATGCCCACAACCAGTACCAAGCAGTTCAGGTGACAATGACCGATAGAGGTCGTCTTCTCTTGATGATGTATGAAGGGGCGCTCAAATTCCTTCGTCAAGCAAAGGCTGGTTTAGAGGACAATGACATTGCGAAGTTTTGCCGATTTCTTAGCAAATCGCAGGCAATTATCGCAGAGCTCATGAATACTCTTGATTTTGAAAAGGGCGGAAAGATCGCCAAGGACCTCGACCGGCTCTACGATTTCATGTTGTTTTATCTCACCGAAGCAAACCTGCACCGCGATCCAGAGAGGATTACAAAGGTAATCGGGTTGCTAGAAACAGTATACAAAGCCTACAAAGAAATTGTCGAAGGTGAGAAAGCTCAAAAATCAGCCGCTACATCTCCTGCAACTTCAACTGAGAAGCAAGAAGGCACAGCAGCTCCTCGAAGGGTGCAGATAAGTCTGTAACTTCACAGTCTGACTCCTCTTACTTGTATCGATAAGCTGTGTTCCGTGCACGAGCATATTCGGTAAGGGTGACTATGGCGTAGAGCGCACATACTCCTGATTCCCTCTCTGTATATGACCGGCGAGCAGCTTCATTACAGTATCTTCTTGAGATTCCCGTCATTCTCTTTGCCCCCGTCTATGCCCCTTTTCTGAGCCGTTTACCCAGCAATTCCTCTGCCACTTGCGAATGAAGTGGGGTTTGTCCCTCAGTAATAGCCGTACGGCCTGAAATCCTTGTCACAAAGGAGCGATTGAAGTGCTCGGCACATTGGTAGCTATATCGCACAATAAGGCGAGAAGAACCGATTTTGTTTAACAGAGTTAAAACTACGTCTGGTGTAATGGGTTGTTTTCCTGATAAATTTGTTCGACACGGTGTTTGCTCGTTTATGTAATGAGCCACTTAGCCGGTTATAATTCTAGAAAAGTAAGAGCAGGAGAGTGGCTCGTAATGGGACGAGATGAGGCGGTGAAGCGCTCTGAAGCGGTGGTTGGGGATAGTAGCCTTACCCAGGGGAGTGGGGATGAGCTAGTGCGTATTCCACTTGGGTGGACCTCGCGCGATTGGTTGAGTTACTGGACACGGTGTGATGATGACCATACGAAGTCACATCATCTGCATTTTTGGGCTCCTGCTGACCCACTCGATAATGCAACCCTCATTATTCATCCGCTTCGAAAGAACGTAGGGATTACGGGGTCGTTGCGGTTTCATAATTCGAATGGGACTTTGGTGAATGAGTGCACTATTGCAACCCGTCCTGGCCAGGTAGCGCATTTGCCGTTAAGTGCATTCCTTGATGGATGTGAGACGGATCAAGGATTTCGGCACGCGCACTTAGAGTTAGTAACTTCAGCCGAATGCCACGGGGAGATTCAGTTCTCTTCTCGCCTCAGAACCTCATTCTTCACCCCAGCTCATAGATTGTCTGAGCGTGAACCACGAGCTGTGCCCCTTTCGTTCTCTAATGCCTCTCGACACGTTTTGGCACTCGTGAATCCACATGATGTTCAGTGTTCCGTGAAGTGCCGCCTCTTCGTCGGGACGCGGAGCCCCGAAGAAGTCTGCCTGCTACCGCCACATGGCACCGTGCTCATCTCGCCAGAAGTGCTTTTTGCCTCGGTTATTGAAGCGGCCACTACAGGCTCTAGTAAGGGATCCTCACGACGATCTGAGCGTACTGAAGCGGCTCTCCAGGCGTACCTAAAGTTAGCCACTCGTTCCGGGAAGTGGCTTGGATACCAGATTCTCGAAGAGCGAAGTTTTGGCCAAGATGGCAGAGTGTATGGAGTTTTGAGCTGATGAGTGTGTGGGGTTGGACAGGATTTTTCTCTTGTGGAGCTAGTCGCTCCGTTCCGGTGCCAGGGCGAGTGCCAGAGGTGTATATTCATCTTTTCCCGGTGGGGAATGGTGTGTCGGCACCCTATCCAGTCGAAGCATCAGTATCGCTCTTTGCGGCCGGACGTTTATTGGGAAAAAGGTCTTTCGATGGGCTCCGAATTAATCAACCCGATGGAGTCGATCTCGCTGATGTCTTCCCAGACATATTCCGCGCACTCAAAGAGGGCACCCTTATGCGCGGAGCCGCATCGGAGTCTACTCTCGCCAGCAAAGGACTCTCTAGCAGTGCCTCTATCAGCGCGGTCTCGAGCGCTGAATCCCTAAGCGGTGTTGAGTATGAAGGTGGTGCAGACGCCACATCGCAGAGTTCAAGTTCTTCTCGATGGGATCTCAAGCGGTGGCGATCGTCCGGTTCACTCTTTGGTGCCAGTGAACAGGGTGGTCGAGATGCAGAGAATGGGGCGTTGGCTCAACGAGGTGCAACATCAGGCAGCTTGCCACATAACGGGTCGGAAAGTCTTGATACACGAATCGGTGAGATAGGTATCGCTATTCAACTGAGTACGAGTCAATCTCGGGTTGATCTCTCGCGCTCACGTGTGATTATCGAAGTGCGCTATCCCTCTCACACTCTCAGATATCACGCTGTTCAAAACGGACACGGGCATGGACTTCGAAATAAAGACTTTCTCCTCTCCGAGGAGGTGTCGCTCTATCCTCATGAGAGTTTCGAGAGTCAGTTAGTAGAAGTAAACTCGCATGCGTTCCGTGAGGATTCATTGTGTTGCGGAAGTGAGTCCTCTGGATTCACTGTGAGTGCGACTGAAATTGCAAAGGGGTATCTACCGAATTCAGGTGGAACCGTTTCGCCCTTGGGCTTTGAGCCAGCGGGTAGACTGCCGCGTGCACTGCCTGAAGAGGGAAGAGGACAAGAATTAAAGGCGGAAGAAGAGAGTGAGAGCGAAGAAGGGGTTATTGCCCGATTCTTGGTGCGGTATGAGAGTGCTTCCTCGCTTCCAGTTTCTGTGAGGTGTTTATGAAGATTACAATCTTTTCCCCTCATGGGGAATTTTCCCAAGGGTATGCCACTACCTACATGATGGTTCACTACCTTCATTCACTATGTTTTGATGTGACCCAATTGCATTGTAATGGGGCATTTTCCGTATGCGATCGTGATGTCGATGGTGATGTTGGTAGGACGATCGAGCACTGTCTTCGGTGTAGCGCTGAGCAGCGAGGCTTTGCAGATTTTAGCGGCGCCCGGATACGTAAAGTTACAGACTTTCTCACTGCAGATGACTTGCAGCAGAGTCGACAGTGGGTTTTACAGCGAGGAGTTGAGGAGATCTGGGGTGGAGAGTGGTTTTCCATACCAATTGCAGAATTAATTGAAGGGAGCTTTCAGCGTATTACTGGCGAGTCACACCCACGATTTGATAGTCAACGACACGGTGGTGTTATCCGCCAGTTAGCACTGACTGCTATTCGGATGACAGTAGCCGGCGGTAAATATATCAATCAGCTACGACCCGACTGGCTCTGGGTTTCTTCTGGTGAGGATATGTTAACTCGTTCACTCCTTTCTGCCGCTCGCATTCAGTCGGCCCCAAAATTGGGTATGCAAGTCGTCAGATTTCAGACCGTGCTAGATGGGCAGATGGTTTTGGCGCACCGTGATGGTGATGCGCATCCTTACCGGGTGCAGAATATTGTAGACTCACTTGTTGATGTGCGCTCTGATCTTTAGAGTTGGCCAAAAGAGGTGCTCAGGGAGTTCGATGAGTTCTTTGGATTCTTAGGTATTTCATCCTCTCAGTTGAGTCTTCCTGTTGCTCGCTAATCGCTCAAACTTTCTCCGACACTAAAGAAGGGACATATGAAATTTTCCGAGCAGTACGAAAGTATTCCTGTAGATGAATGGGTGTGGGGGCAAGAGTC
>JBMTVV010000145.1:0-5401 GCA_049451755.1 Bdellovibrionota bacterium | reverse complement strand
CAGTGACACGCGGTATCAGATACCGGATCAAGAGCGAGGTCTGAAGCCCCCTTTGAAATCGCATACTCAAGGAGACGAGCTACTAGTAAGGGTACTGACGGTTCTTGAGTGGTGATTATTGGGCTCGAAGGGGAAGACGGCTCCGCGCTCTCTGTGCCAGGCAGCGATGGTGGTGTCACACGTTCTTGCAATGCTGTCGTAATCGTTTCAACTGACGAAACATCGCTTCGATATGCCAGAAAAATAGCCTCGGGCAATTCAATCTCGCTGACGGTAACAACGCTAATTTCACATCCTGTTAAAAACCGAATTGCTTGTTCCGTCTCACGCGACCAGGTTGCTTTCCCGGCAAGTGTTAACAGCTCCTGACCACGGCACTTCACAATACCGAGTGGTAATACGCCCCAACGAAGTGCATCGTTATATGTAATGAGGCGGCGAGACTCCTGCGTGCTGCAAAGGGCAAGCTCTTTTGCTGTCTTTACATCATCATTCCCTTGCTCATCCCACGGCGGCGCCGTCCCGCTATCAACACCACGAGGAGGCATAACTCCTGACCGTCGCCCGAGCGGAAAGGGAATTATCTCTGTTTTCTCACTCATCTCATTGTTCCAATTACTAAGCTGTAATCACCCACCATCTCTCTACAGCGCTGTTCAGAAATCACTTCTGACTTATGAACATTCCTTTAGTAATCGACTGAGCACGGTGAATTGTTGTCAGTACACAAAAAGAGAGGCTTAAGATACGCCTGACGGAGTCAAGGAGAGTAATGGCAGATATGAGGTGATTCGCAGAGACATGGGAACACAAGAATAAAAAAAGCAGAGCTTATAGCTCTGCCTTTTTATCGTAAGAGGTTTTCCTCTCTTCATTATCGAAGACTACTGTTCATCTCGTGTCTGCCACTACAGCTACGTAGACAGGAGAAGACGACACAGGAGAAGACGACACAGTCGCTTGATTAGTGGCTTACGAGCTGGTCAATCGCACCAATCCGATCAAGAGCTGATCTCGCCCTCGTCCACTCGAGTGAATCGACCCGCTCGGTTTCAACAACCTTTTGCAGGCTTGCTCTTTCAGTGCCGTACTCATCTCTGTTTACCGACTCAACGGTATCCACCGTATCAGCAAGAACGAGCAGAAGCTCACCTTCAAACTGAATGAATCCGTTTGAGACAACAATGTGTTGTGTTGCGTTGCTGGCAGACACGGTAACGAACTCCATTACCCCGATACCAAGCACTGCGGTATAGCTCGTATGACCCGGTAAGATACCGACCTTTCCATCAGCTGAAGGAAGGGTAACTTCTTGAACTTGCTCTTCAAGAAATGTCCCACGAGGAGTACAGATCTTGAGGGTGAATTGACCGTCCATGTTCTCAGTATCCTTTCAGCTTACGCAGCCTTCTTCTTGATTGATGCTGCCATCTTCTCTGCCTTCTCTCTCGCTTCTTCAATCGTTCCAACGTAGAGGAATGCCTGCTCAGGAAGATCATCATGAAGACCCTCGACAACCTCTTTGAAACTACGAATAGTGTCTTCTAGCTTCACGTAGATTCCCGGTGTTCCTGTGAACTGCTCAGCAACGAAGAACGGTTGTGAGAAGAATCGTTCAATTTTCCTTGCACGTGCAACAGTGAGCTTATCTTCTTCAGAGAGTTCGTCGATTCCGAGAATCGCAATGATATCCTGAAGGTCCTTGTACCGCTGTAACGTTACCTGCACCTTTCTGGCAACAGCATAGTGCTCCTCCCCGACAACTCCTGGCTCAAGAATTGTTGACGTAGAGCTGAGCGGATCAACTGCAGGGTAAATCCCCTTTTCTGCAATCCCCCGTGAGAGAATCGTCTGTGCATCGAGGTGCGCAAACGTGGTTGCTGGCGCTGGATCAGTCAAGTCATCCGCAGGTACGTATACCGCCTGTACGGAGGTAATGGACCCCTTCTTCGTTGATGTGATTCGCTCTTGGAGCTCACCCATGTCAGTTGAAAGGGTTGGTTGATATCCAACGGCACTTGGCATACGACCGAGCAGTGAAGACACCTCAGACCCTGCCTGAAGGAATCGGAAGATGTTATCGACGAAAAGAAGAACGTCTCGTCCCTCTTCATCTCGGAAGTACTCCGCAGCAGTAAGTGCTGAGAGACCAACTCGGAAACGAGCTCCTGGAGGCTCGTTCATCTGACCGTATACGAGGACAGCCTTATCAAGTACTCCTGAGTCTTTCATCTCATGCCAGAGGTCATTCCCTTCTCGCGTTCGCTCTCCAACTCCACCAAAGCACGAGTATCCACCGTGTGCTTTCGCGAGGTTGTTGATGAGCTCCATGATAACAACGGTTTTACCAACCCCTGCTCCTCCGAAGAGTCCAATCTTACCACCCTTCAAGTATGGGCAGAGGAGGTCGATAACTTTAATTCCAGTTTCAAAGATCTCTTTTGATGTGGACTGATCCTCATACGATGGAGCTTCGCGGTGAATTGGCCACCGTGTCTCACTCTCGATTGGACCCATTTCATCAACGGGACGCCCAATCACGTCAATGATACGACCGAGCGTCTTCTCACCGACTGGAATTGAGATTGGAGCACCGGTATCAATTACTTCCTGTCCACGGACGAGCCCTTCAGTGCTATCCATCGCGATACATCGGAGACGGTTATCACCAAGGTGTTGCGCGACCTCAAAGGTCAGGTTGTTTTCTTTGTCATCGATTGCCGGGTTGCTTGTTACGAGCGCATCGTAAATAGAGGGAATTCCGCCTTCCTTCGGGAACTCAACGTCAACAACTGCACCGAGAATCTGTACAATTTTTCCTTTTCGGCCTGTGCCACTGTGTGCTTCGTTCATTCATTCACTCCTAAAGGTCTTTTCTGTCCTTTTAAAACTTTTTCTTCACTCGCCTCTACTCAGTAAGAGCTTCAGCGCCTCCAATAATATCAAGTAACTCTGATGTAATAGCTCCCTGTCGCAACTTGTTATGCGTTAAGGTAAGCGCTCGGCTCAGCTCGCCGGCGTTCTTCGTTGCTGCATCCATAGCAACCATTCGGCTCCCGTGCTCACTCGCTTTCGTATCGAGTGCAGCTTGCTGAACTCGAGTTCGTAAAATTCGTGGCACAAGAGATTGAAATACCTGAGTGGCAGACGGCTCAAAGAGGATGACACCATTCGTGTCCTCCCCTGCTGCACGCTCTTCACCACTCACTGCAGCCATCGGTAGTAGCTGCTCAAGAGTTGGCGTTTGTGACATCGCTGATTGAAAACGCATAAAGAGGATAAAGACCCGGTCCACTTCTCCAGAGAGAAATGCATCTTCAAGATCTTCACAGATTTTCTCAATCGGCCAGTCAAAGGCAGTCTCAGAAAGCTCTTCGATAATCTTCGCCGCTGGAATCCCTTTCCGAACAACATGCTCTCGAGGCTTCTTTCCTAAGACATACGTATCGATCTCAGCCTGCGGGTAGTCACGAGAGATATCAGCAAGAGCTTTATCGATCTGCTTGTTCACATTCGCATTAAAGGCACCACACAAGCCCCGGCCTGCACCAACCACAACGAGTCGTACCTTCTGCACATCTGGGCGTTCTTCCATGAGCGGGTGTGACAACTCAGAAGGGTCACTCACGGCAAGCGTCTGTGATACGAGTTGATTGAGTGCATCGGTATACTCACGCGCAGAACTGACAGCATCTTGCGCCTTACGAAGCTTAGCAGCAGACACGAGCTTCATCGCATAGGTGATTTTCTTCGTATTCTGTACGGACCGAATCCGTCTTTTAATGTCTTTTAGACTTGCCACACTTTCTCCGTTTCTTAACTCGTGGTGTCTCTCCTTTAGAGATCACCACGAGAGGCGCCTGTTTCCTTACTGCCCGGAATTACGCCGCAGCAGCCGCGCCGCTATCCGGCTGAGACTTTCCCACGGTGGAATCTCCTCCTTGGTTACCACTGGCGCCATGTGCTGTACTAGCTGTGCCCGCAGCAGCTCCACTTCCAGCTTTAAACTCCTTCGCGAATTCACCGAAGATAGCATCAAGCTTTGCTGTGATATCATCATCAAGTGCCTGCTTCTCCTTCAGCTCGTTGAGGAGCGCAGCGTGACTAGAGCGGAGGTGCTGATGGAGCGCCTTTTCAAAGGGTCGAATCTGATCGACATCAAGCTCATCTGCATGTCCCATGTTCACCGCAAGAATCGAGATGACCTGGTTGATGACATTCATAGGCTCGTACTGATCCTGCTTCAAGATCTCAACGAGACGCTCTCCACGAGCAAGCTGTGCTTGTGTCGCAGCATCGAGGTCAGAGCCGAACTGAGCAAATGCCTGCATCTCTCGGTACTGCGCGAGGTCAAGACGAAGTGTTCCAGCAACTTTTTTCATCGCCTTAATCTGAGCCGCTCCTCCAACTCGAGATACTGAGATACCCACGTTCACCGCTGGTCGTACACCGGAGTTGAAAAGATCCGTCTCAAGGAAGATCTGACCGTCGGTAATAGAAATAACGTTCGTTGGAATATACGCGGAAACGTCACCTTCTTGCGTCTCAATAACTGGTAGAGCTGTAAGGGAGCCTCCTCCGAGGTCATCGCTCAGCTTTGCAGCTCGCTCAAGCAATCGGGAGTGGAGGTAGAAAACGTCACCTGGGTATGCTTCTCGCCCTGGTGGTCGACGAAGAAGGAGAGACATCGCACGGTATGCAACCGCATGCTTTGAGAGGTCATCATACACAATCATCGCGTGCTGCCCCTTGTTCATGAAGTACTCACCAATCGCACACCCTGTGTACGGAGCGAGGAACGAAAGAGGCGCCGGCTCAGATGCAGTAGCAGCAACGACAATCGTGTGCTTGAGGGCATCGTGCTCTCGGAGCTTCTCTACGACCTGAACAACAGACGAACGCTTCTGACCAATCGCAACGTAGATACAGATAACACCAGTGTCTTTCTGGTTAATGATCGTATCGAGTGCAATCGCTGTCTTTCCTGTCTTCTTATCACCGATAATCAACTCTCGCTGACCACGTCCAACCGGCGTCATGGAGTCAATCGACTTAATTCCGGTTTGAAGTGGCTCGTGTACTGACTTTCTCTGAACAATCCCTGGAGCTTTAATCTCGATTCGTCGAGTCTCTTTACAGTCGGCATCTCCGAGGCCATCGATTGGATTTCCAAGCGCATCAACGACTCGTCCAAGGAGCGCTTCGCCGACTGGAACACTTGCAATCTCTTGCGTACGCTTCACCGTTGAACCCTCTTCAATCTTACGAGTCTCACCCATAAGAACGACCCCGACGCGATCTTCTTCGAGGTTCAAAACGATTCCTCGCACTCCACCCTCAAGCTCAACAAGCTCTCCAAGAGAGGCAGAACGAAGACCGTGAACGAACGCAACCCCATCCG
>JBMTVV010000144.1:0-5436 GCA_049451755.1 Bdellovibrionota bacterium | reverse complement strand
GTCTCGGGAACATTGCTGGAGTAGCCGTTGCTATTCAGCAAGGAGGGCCTGGAGCAGTCTTCTGGATGATGCTGCTTGCACTCTTTGGCATGAGCGCCAAATTCAGTAGTTGCACCCTTTCGCAAATGTATCGTCGGGTCAATGCGGACGGGAGCATCTCAGGGGGCCCCATGTACTACCTTGACCTTGGACTTCGAGACATTTCCACCTTCTTGAAACCGGTGGGCAAAGTACTCGCTATCATCTATGCCATTTTCATTATGGGCGGATCGTTTGGTGGTGGGAACATGTTTCAATCGAACCAAACTGCTGAAGCAATTACCAATACGTTCGGACTCGGTGCTGGAGCGAATAGCATTATCGGGATCGTCCTCGCTGTGCTTGTTGCTGCTGTTGTACTCGGCGGTATTCAGAGAATTGGTGCTGCTACTTCTAAGATAGTCCCTCTCATGTGCGGGATCTATGTGATAGCCGCACTCATTGTCATCTTTGCTAATCTTCATGCAATTCCCGCTGCAGTGCAGGTGATTTTTCACGAGGCGTTCTCTCAGAATGCTTTTTTTGGGGGGCTACTTGGAGTTATTGTAAGTGGGTTTCGAAGAGCCGCTTTCTCAAACGAGGCAGGACTGGGTAGCGCCGCGATTGCTCATGCTGCAGCCAAGACAAAAGAGCCCGTTCGGGAAGGTCTTGTTGCAATGCTCGAGCCGTTCATCGATACGATCATTATCTGCTTTATGACATCGATGGTTATTGTTGTTACGGGAGTGTATACGGACCCGGCGATTGGAGCTGGGACTTCAGACGTTGGTGTGACACTAACCGCCGCTGCGTTCGAGTCTGTCATCCCGTGGTTTCCCATTCTTCTCACACTTTGTATCGCTCTCTTTGCCTACTCAACGATGATTTCGTGGTGCTACTACGGAGAACGTGGTTGGATCTACCTCTTTGACCACTTTGGAGAAGGTGTTGGGATCAAGACACTTCCAATCTTTCGGACCATCTTCGTTATCTTTACGTATATTGGAGCGGTAAGCTCACTCGGTGACGTGATTGATTTTTCAGACCTAATGATTCTTAGCCTGGCCTTTCCAAATATTATCGGGAGCCTCATACTTGCTCCTCGAGTAAAACAACTACTCACAAGCTATTGGAGACGGCTGCAAGCTGGAGAGATGTAGACTTATGACGAAGCAAACCTTTTTCCTCACGGTCGTAGCATTATGCAACTTCGTGATCATGAATCTTGCTACCCCCGATTCCTCTTGGGCAGATTCACCGTATGTTGCAGAGACCGATTATGATGCTATTCATCGGAGTCCAAAAGATGGATGGGGTGAGCTTGTCGTCGTAGAGGAGGAGAAAGAGCCCTTACCTCTGTATGCTGAGATTCTTCTCTGGCCGGTGAATAGGGTGCTCGACCTTGTAGACGTCGTCCGTATCGATATAGGAGCTGGTTCAAGCTACGGTGGCGTTATGCGGATTACACGCCAGGGCTCTGTTGGGTACCGGAAAGTTGAGCCAGGCTCTCTTCGTGTTGGTTCATTTGGGAGAAAATCCCCCCTACTCCTTGAAAAAGAGAATGAATTCGGCGTTGGTCAGAGTTATGAATTCTCGGAAGACCGAGATGTGTGTGAGGCAGAGTTTGGGATCGGGCTAGA
Organism: Bdellovibrionota bacterium; assembly: GCA_049451755.1. GTDB lineage: Bacteria > Bdellovibrionota_C > UBA2361 > UBA2361 > RFPC01 > RFPC01. The sequence continues at coordinate 3,778 of JBMTVV010000144.1, read as the reverse complement.
CCTGTTCCTCGGGGGCTATATCGGCCTATGTCCGGAGGGAATCGTAGATCTCTTTGCTGGGATTTTCTTTCTCGACCCCGATAATGATGATATCCGCTAAATGCTATGCGCTACTCGAAACTAATAATGTCGTGCTCCGGATCGTAGAAGAGATCCTCCGATGTTGACTCAGACTCTTTCGAGAGCTCTCCAAGCTCCTCTGCCGCTTGGCGCATCATTTCATTCCGCCGCTGCTGATCACTCATGAGCCGCTCACGTAACTTCCTTCGCTTATATGCTCTTTCATAATCGACAAAGGGAGATTTAATGTAAGCAGCAAGTGTCTCGAGGTAGAGCTTTTCACCTTCAGTTTTCTCGACTTCACTCAGTAGTCCTTTTTCCAGGTACTGAATAGCAACGAGATGATCATCGAGTCGCTTTTTATCTTCAGCAAGAGCATGAGCAAACCGCGAAGCGGATTCAATCACGAATAAGCGTGGCTCAAGCTGCTTCCGTGGCAACTTATCAAGTAGCTCCTCAAGAGTCACTTCCTCTGACTCCTCCTCGGTCGTGCTCTCCTCAGGCTCCTTCGCAGAGGCTCTCTTCGTGTCTTTCGATGTATCATCGTTGAGCTCAAGTGAGGGAATTCCCTCTAGCAATGCCTCTTTATCCTCAGCCGTTGTTTTCTTTTTATTCCGCTCCGCTTTTCGCAGTTCTCGCTGCAGTGCGGTAATTTGTTGTTCAACCTTACGATATTCACCGGGGGCTTTCCGACACTCAGAAAAGAGAAGTCGAAAAAATGGCTTACATGCAGAGCAACCGACTATCCCTGCCCGATACTCACGAGCAATTTCACTCACGATATCGGCTCGGCCATCTTCATAGAGCTGCGTACAGAGGTTGGTAAAGTATTTTCGTTGCCTCATATATCCTGAGAAATTTTTTAGAGTCACTTTCTTTACCGTTCGGGGTAATGGAGCTGGCTCACTAAATCGATGGACTCCACCGGTATCAAATTGTGGGCCTTCCTCGATACCGCTCATCGGCCCTCTCTCTTCAGGAACTGTACTGATTGTTTCCTGGGCCATAACAGGTGGGGAAATGAGGAGGAGAAGGAGAAGGCAGAGCGCCAATGAAAGCCAAAAGTCCGTAGTGAGCATTATGCGCGAGGGACGTGCCAGACAAGACGCCAGACCTATCATGAAGGCTGGGGACGCACTTACTTTGTCATCAAAGTCGATATGATGAGCCACTGATATCTCCCAAGAAGCAAAACCTCACCTTAAGATGCAGAAATCGCTCAAAAAAGCGCCAAGAATTCTCATATGATACCTGAGTAACCCTTGTTCCTTCGCAACGGCTCCTCTAAAGTGCTGAAATAGGGATAACCGAGCGGAACAACACAATGACAACTGACGAGGTAGTAGAACAGCTTTTCAAACAGCGTGGTGGCAGAATGCTACCGCCAGTTCCAATTCAATCCGAAGTACAGCAGTTTGCCGAAGGGATTCAACATATTCTCTTCCCTCACTTTAATGAGAATACCCTGCAAACCAAAAACGAACTTGCAGCGCAGCTCAACAAGCTCGATAGAATCATGATGAAGTCTCTTACTCGTGAAGGCGCCCCTTTTCGAGAGAAGGCTCGATCTGTTTGCGACCAACTGATTCAGTACCTACCAGAGCTGCAACGTATACTTACAAAGGACGCTGAGTTTATCCACGAAGGAGATCCAGCATCCCGCTCAACGGACGAAGTGATCGCTTCCTACCCAGGCTTTCAAGCGATTCTCTTTTATCGAGTAGCGCACTTTTGTTGGAGACAGGAGCTTCTCTCATTTGCAAGAGCGCTCGCAGAGCATGCACACCGAGAGACAGGCATTGATATTCATCCAGGCGCACAGATCGCATCGCCATTCTTCATTGATCATGGAACAGGTATTGTTATTGGCGAGACGACAGTCATCGGTACTGGCGTGAAGCTCTATCAAGGAGTGACACTTGGAGCTCTTAGCGTTGAAAAAACGCTGGCGACTATAAAGAGGCACCCAACAATAGAAGATGATGTCGTGATCTATGCGAGCGCCACCATCCTTGGAGGAGAGACTAGGATCGGGAGAAACTCCATCATCGGTGGGAACGTATGGCTCACAGAGAGTGTCCCTCCAAATTCTACCGTGTACCACAATCGTGAAGTAACGATTCAGACTCGCGGATAACTCTCAAACGAAGGTACCGACCGTCTCAGTTGAATAAAAAACGGCGCATACACAGGGCGCTATGAAGCTAGGCTGTGTCGTGCAAGGAAGACGCGACATGAGATGTATAGCAAAAGGGGTGCTGCAAAAGGAAACTCCCCTCACAGCACCCCTTTATGATCGCCCCTTTATGCTCAAAAATTCGACGGGGCAAGGCTCATAAGCATGGTCTTAGCTCGCGTTCGCTGCCATATCTGCTAATGCTTCCTTAAGCGAAAGACGGATCTTACCCATTCGGTCCATCTCAAGAACCTTCACGGTAATCTGGTCGCCTTCACTCACAACATCCTCAACACTTCGAACCCGCTCATCAGCAAGTTGTGAGATATGAACGAGACCTTCTGTGCCTGGGAGAATTTCGACGAATGCGCCAAAATCGGCGATACGCTTCACGACACCCTGGTACAACTTACCGATCTCCGGCTTCTCAGTGAGGCTCTTACAGATTCGCACTGCGTTATCAAGCGCTTCACCATCATTTCCAGAAACAGTAACGTCTCCGTTATCCTGAATAGAGATCTTCACATCCCATGTCTCTTGGATACCTTTGATTGTCTTACCACCACTGCCGATCAAGTCCCGAATCTTATCTGTTGGGATCTTGAATGAGACAATGCGTGGTGCATATCGACTTAACTCCTCACGCGGTGCACCAATCACTTCAGCCATTTTCGACAAGATGTGGAGACGTGCGTCTCTTGCCTGATCAAGAGCCTGAGTCATAATCTCTTGACTGAGCCCCTTAATCTTGATGTCCATCTGAAGCGCAGTAATTCCACGCTCACTACCACACACCTTGAAGTCCATGTCACCGAGGTGATCCTCATCGCCAAGAATGTCGGTCAAGACTGCTGTCCTCTCCCCTTCTTTAATGAGTCCCATCGCAACGCCAGCAACCGGTGCTTCAAGTGGGACACCAGCATCGAGCAGTGAAAGTGTGCCACCACATACAGAAGCCATCGAGCTCGATCCGTTACTTTCCGTAATCTCGGAAACGATTCGTACTGTGTATGGGAACTTAGAGGTTGAAGGGATAACGGAGCGTAGCGCTCTTTCAGCAAGTGCTCCATGTCCGACCTCTCGTCGTCCTGGTCCACGCATTGGCCGCGCCTCCCCGACTGAGAATGGAGGGAAGTTATAGTGGAGCATGAAGTCCTTTGAGGTCTCACCGTAGAGGTTATCGATACGCTGTGCGTCCTCTTCAACTCCGAGTGTAGCGGTAACAATTGCCTGTGTTTCTCCTCGAGTAAAGAGTGCTGAACCGTGAACTCGTGGTAGATATCCCACCTGAATATCAATCGGTCGCACTGTCTTCGTATCACGACCATCGATTCGCTCACCCTTATCAAGAATCATGTTCCGGACGTATGTTGAATGAAGCCCTTCGAGGATTCCAACCACCTCAGCCTTTCGGGCATCTGCATCTTCGAACTCTTCCGTTACGAACTGCTCAACAACCTTCTCTTTGACCGCCTTAAATGCGACTTTCCGCTCAAGCTTATCACGAACAACACATGCCGCGAGGAGCTCTTCTCTTATCGC
>JBMTVV010000143.1:0-5455 GCA_049451755.1 Bdellovibrionota bacterium | reverse complement strand
CGCCAGCAAGGGGTATCACGTGCTCGTGAACTTTTCTTCAAATGAAGAGAAGGCGATGGCTGTTGTAAAAGAGTGCGAGGAAGCCGGGGGAAGTGCCGAGCTCCTCGGTTTTAATGTGGGCGACTCAGAACAGGTAGCAACCTGTATTCAAGAAATGAAGTCTAAGCACGGTAGAATTGATGTTCTTGTGAATAATGCCGGAATCAGTCGGGATGGTCTCTTCGTGCGGTTCTCCGATGATGACTGGCGACAGACGCTCTCCGTTAATCTCGATGGCGCCTTTTACGTCTCCCGTGAAGTGGCAAAGGTGATGATGAAAGCACGGCAGGGTGCAATCATTAACATGAGTTCTGTCGTCGGCGAGATGGGAAATGCTGGTCAAGCTGCCTACTCTGCTTCAAAAGCCGGACTGATTGGTCTTACAAAGACGCTCGCAAGAGAGCTCGCCTCCCGAAACATTACGGTCAACGCCATCACCCCCGGTTTTATTGAAACTGATATGACAGGTGCTCTCGATGAGAAAGTCAGAGATGAGCACATGAAAGGCATCCCACTTGGTCGATATGGAAAGGCGGAGGAGGTTGCCGCGTTAACGACCTTTCTTGCCTCAGAACCAGCGAAGTATATAACGGGACAAGTAGTTGGAATTAATGGGGGATTGTACATCTAGGAGCCCCTTCTGGGAGATCTCGCTCCTTGAAAAAAGGTCGAGAGCTCTCTTGCCTTTGAGAGCGTGTTTCTATAGGGTCTGAGAGGTTATAATCGACAATGGCGCAAAGTCTCCGAGGGCGATCCCGAGGTGGTATAACAGGCGCTTTCCCCTTTTGTGGTCTGTCTGAGAGGTTCTCTCAGTTCAGTGACACCTCTGTGAAGAGGCAGAAGATGGAAGTGTAGCCGTGTATCGCAAGTGAAGTGCATCGCAAGTGAGAGGAGAGTTCTGTGACCTAGCGGAGGATGTGAGGTTCGTTCGTTGTTCCCACTAATTCGTTACGTGTAAAGAGTCGCGAAGATTCATGAACTAGGAGTTTGCCTAGCATGGAGATTCGGGTCTTGTTAGGAGATACAGTAAAGATGTCAAACGCTTCTGAAATTGAAGAGAGAATTAAGAGTATTATCGTTGAGCAGCTCGGAGTAGGAGCTGATGAAGTTACAGCTGAGGCTTCCTTCATTGAAGATCTCGGAGCAGATTCTCTCGACATCGTAGAACTTATCATGGCTCTTGAAGAAGAGTACGATATTGAGATTCCAGATGAAGATGCTGAGAAGATCCAGACTGTAAAGGACGTAACTGCATACGTTCAAAATACCCAAGCAGCTGCGTAAGGTATTTCTTCAGGAACTCTTTTTTGAGCCTCCTGATAGTCTGTTCGTTTAACCCGGTGTTCTTGCTCAACAGTGAGATCGCCGGGTTTATTCGTTAAGGTGTAGAGCTTTGCCCTGAGTCTTGCGCCGTCACTCTCACCGCCCATTTTCTCGCATTCTCGTTCCGTCTTTCATTATCTTTGCTCGTGTGATCTACGTACTGCTATGGGTGGTATGCAGTCCATACGAGAACTTACGGCCGAGATTTCTCTCGTTCGGAACCCGCCGATGAACGTCCCTAGAGCTTCATGGACCGAGCTTTTTGCAGTCTCCCGCCGGTCTCTCTGGGAAAAGACGATAATTAGTTGTCAAAATACTGAAAAAACTGTTTTTTTTTGCTGCCCGCAGTATATTAAAGAGAAAATATCGACTCTTTGGAGAGCGAAGCTTGGAACCACCTAACACATGGAGATGACGAGGAATGGTAGATAGAACGCCGCTACGAGATGCAGACCCTGAGATCTACGGTTGGATTCAGAAAGAGACTGCACGTCAAGAATATGGTCTTGAAATGATTCCTAGTGAGAACTTTGTCAGTGAGGCGATTCTGGAAGCGTGTGGCTCAGTCCTAACCAACAAGTATGCGGAGGGTCTCCCTCATCAGCGATACTACGGTGGATGTGAGTACGTTGATGAAGTTGAAGTCATAGCACAGGAGCGAGCGAAGTCTCTCTTTGGCGCAGAGTTTGTGAATGTGCAGGTGCACTCTGGTGCAACGGCAAACCAGGCTGTTTTCGAGTCATACCTCACGCCAGGTGATACCATTATGGGCCTTAAGCTCGATCACGGGGGGCACCTTACTCACGGACTTAAGGTGAACTTCTCGGGAAAGCACTACAAGGTGGTCGCGTATGGAGTTAATGAGAACACTCATCGTATCGATTACGATGAGGTACAAAGGCTTGCGGAGGAGCACCGTCCAAAACTAATCATTAGTGGAGCATCTGCGTACTCAAGGGGGATCGATTTTAAACGCTTCCAAGAGATTGCTGAGAGTATTGGGGCTCGTCACTTAGCCGATATCGCTCACTATGCAGGGCTCGTAGCGGCGGGTGAATATCCAACTCCACTTCCATTTTCTGACTACGTTACAACAACAACGCATAAAACGCTTCGCGGCCCACGGTCTGGTATGATCATGGCGAAGCCAGAGTATGCGAAGGACATTAACCGATCCGTTTTCCCTGGGCTTCAGGGAGGGCCTCACATGCATACCATAGCTGCAAAGGCGATTGCGTTTCGTGAGGCTGCAACTCCTGAGTTTAAGGAATATGCGCGCAAGATCGTTGAGAATGCGAGAGCGCTCTCCGATGCACTGATCGAGAATGGGCTCTCAGTTATCTCGGGTGGCACAGACTCGCACGTACTGCTTGTTGATGTTCGTCCCGCTGAAATCACCGGTAAGGATGCCTCCGAGGTGCTTGATAGAGTTGGAATTACCGCCAATATGAATACGATCCCGTACGATCCACAGCCTCCCCGTGTGTGTAGCGGGGTTCGTTTTGGTACGCCAGCGCTTACCACACGTGGTATGGGTGTTGGTGAGATGAAAACGATTGCTGGTTTCGTGCGGAAGGCGCTTGAGTCAGTCGGAGATGAGGCGAAGCTGAACATTTTGAAGGATGATATCCGAGAGTTGAGTACAGGCTTCCCTCTGTATGCGCATCGTCTTGTTGCAGAGTAGGCTCTGAGTGAGGAAGGTAAAACGGAGAGTTCACATTGAAGTGTCCAAAGTGTGGTAGCACCAGATCTTCAGTAGTTGATTCACGGGGAGACCCGAGCGCTATTCGCCGTCGGCGCGAGTGTCAGGAGTGCGAGTTTCGATATACAACATTCGAGAGAATCGAATACGCACTACCGCTTGTTATTAAGAAAGATGGGCGGAGAGAACCTTTTGACCTCCTGAAGTTAAGAGCAGGGCTTATTCGAGCCTGTGAAAAGCGACCCATTAGTATTGAGCAAGTTGATGTTGTTGCCAATCGGATAGAGCGACGGGTGAGCGAAATGTATCTCAAAGAGTTTGATAGCGTCTCGATTGGAGACCTTGTGATGGAAGAGCTCAAAGAGCTCGATCACATCGCCTACATTCGGTTCGCCTCCGTATATCAAGAGTTCTCCGATATTGAACAGTTTGTAGAAACGCTCCATTCGCTCCGGAGCGAGGGGAAGAAGAGGAAGAGGGCGCGCGCTGCCGAAGGTCACTCTACAAACCCGTTTCACACCGAGCCACGACGGGAGGAGTCTCAGGATGAGTCGACCCGGTCTCAGAAGCGGGAGGTAGGATAGCGCTGTGTTTTCAGGCATCGTTGAAGAAAAAGCAGTCATTATAGCTGCAGTGGAAACCAATCATGGTGCGCAGTTAACTATCTCCTCGCATCTCGATCACAGCGGGACTCAGGTAGGTGACTCTATCGCCATTGAAGGAGTGTGTCTCACGACCACGAATTGTACTCAGGAACATTCGGCATGGCATCTTACCTTCGATGTCGCCTCTGAAACGCTCCGGTGCACGACACTCGGTGAGATTCAAGTGGGGGGATACGTGCATCTTGAGCGCTCTCTTGCGGTCGGTGATCGACTACATGGCCATATTGTTTCTGGGCATGTGGATTGCGTCGGTGTTATCGCGGGTCGAACAGAGGAGGGAGATACGACACGTCTTGCTATTGAAGTGAGTGAAGGTGAAGAGTTCTTGGCGCGAAAAGGCTCGGTTACTCTTGCGGGGATATCTCTTACTGTGGGAGAAGTTCGCGGGGGAATATTTCAAGTATACCTCATACCTCACACAAAGTTGGTAACCCGTTTCGGCTCGATTTCCGTTGGTGATCGTGTGAATGTTGAATTCGATATGCTTGCGCGATACGTACACCGAATGCTCGGAGAGTCGCTTCAGGAGCAAACGCTAAAGAGGGAAGCATAAGAGCTGTTCATGGAAGGAATTCGTTTTACTCCACTAGAGGATGTCATCGCGGCCTTTCGCAACGGTGGTATGGTAATCATCTGTGATGATGCAGATAGAGAGAACGAGGGTGACTTAGCAATTGCTGCGGAATTCGTAAGCACAGAATCGTATGCATTCATGATGAGTCATGGGAGAGGTCTTGTATGTACGAGTCTTGCTCCAGAAATAGGGCAAAAGCTGCACTTGCCTCTTCAGATCGTCAACAACAACTCAGCCTTTCAGACACCCTTTGCTCCATCAGTGAGTCTCCGCGAGGTCGGTGCAGATCACTCTCCTGCGAGTGCGCGGGTGAAGACCGTACATCGTATGATTGCTGATGATGCGACCCCAGAGGAGTTCGTGTCTCCTGGCTCGGTATACCCACTCCTAGCAAATCCGGCAGGTGTTGTTGGACGGGATGGACAAACGGAAGGGTCGTACGATCTTGCTCGACTTGCGGGATTAAAACCGGCCGCCCTCATCTGTGAAATCCTTCGAGAGGATGGAAGCATGATGCGAGGTACTGAACTTGAAGAGTTCGCAAGGCGGCATGCGTTACCAATTACCTCTGTTGCTGAGATCTTAGATTATCGGGTGAATCACGAACTACTTCTCCGTGAGGAGTTTCATGGGAATGTGGAGACACAATGGGGCGAGTGGCAGGTCCGAATCTTTTACGATGATGTCACACAGAAAGAACACGTCGCCCTCAGTTATGGAGACATCCACAGCGGAGAACCTGTGCTCACTCGTGTTCACTCTGAGTGCTTGACGGGAGATGTCTTTGGGAGTGCTCGGTGTGATTGTGGCCCGCAGTTAGCTTTTGCCTGTGAGAAGATCAAGCAAGCAGGGTCTGGAATCTTGCTCTATCTACGACAGGAAGGACGAGGCATAGGATTATCCAATAAATTAAAGGCGTATGAGCTCCAAGATCGTGGGCGAGATACCGTTGAGGCGAATGTTGAACTCTGGGTTGAAGCCGATGAGAGGGACTATCGAGTTGCCGTGAAGATGTTACGAATTCTCGGTATCTCACGTCTTTCACTCATGACGAACAATCCTGATAAGATAGATTTTCTGCGAGCATCAGGAATAGAGATTGCCTCAAGAGAGCCTATTGAAGTGGTTGTGGGAAAGCACGCAGAGAGCTAC
>JBMTVV010000142.1:0-5477 GCA_049451755.1 Bdellovibrionota bacterium | reverse complement strand
TATTGCTTCGGTAAGCAGTGATTGATTACCCCTATCATTATCGTGTTCTCTTGCGGAAGTAAGTAGGTCTCTCACGGTATGGCCTCGAAGCCAATCGGAAGGGAGGTACTCGCGATTCTGCTCAGAATCCTTCAGCACATCCCGAGCGATGTTTGAGCACTGCATGGCAATGCCGAGGTGGTTAGCAGCCTTTCGTCCCTCTTCGGCAGTGCCTCCTAAAATCGGATACATGAGGAGACCTACAGTTCCTGCAACTCCGTGAGCGTAATCGAGCAATCCTTGTTCATTTGAGATCGTCGTTCCTGGGATGTCGTTCTTGCAGGTGGTGAGAAGTGTAAGGAGTGGCGATTGTATTTCTGGGAACTTCTCAATGAGTTGTATGATGTCATGTGTGATATCATTGACAGGGGTGAGTGTTATCACTGATTGATGGAGCTGTATTAGCGATTCATCACGAACCTGCCGGTCAGAGCTCTCATCTGCAATATCATCAACGAGTCGACAAAAGTGGTAAGCGGTAGCAGTGTCCATCCGTACATCTGGAGAGAGCCAACGGGAGGCAAAGTAAAACGTTTTGCCCGCTTTTGACATAACTGAAAGATGCTCGTGACCTTTGGTCATGCTGCTCTCTCTGTTGTGGCTGTCCTGCTAGGGAGACCCCGCTTGTTGATATAGTGGCTCTGATGTTCCTGACGGGGAATCTTCAGTCCGAAATCTCGTGCAATCATAGCCTCAATGACTTTCGCTGATGTTGTGACTCCTGGTAGTCCGCCTCCGGGATGTACACCAGCACCACAGAGGTACATCCCTTTTACTCTGTCCATTTTATTGTGGAATCGGAACCAGGCGGACTGCGACAGTTGAGGAGCGATTGAGAAGCCAGCCCCAAGGTGGCTGTGAAGTGAGCTTTTAAAGTAGCGAGGATCGACAGCTTCCACCATGGCCAATTCCGAGCCGAGGTTCGGTAAGACTTGCTCTTCGAGGACTGAGACAACAGTTTTCTGGAACGAGTCTTTCTCAGTCTCCCACCGACTGAAGTTGCCGAGGTGCGGCACAGGTGCAAGAACATAGAAGAGGTCGCCATCGGGTATCCGGAGTCCAGGGTCCGTAGCCGCTGGTCGGTGAAGGTAGAGACTCGGATCGGGTGGAAGGGTTTTTCCTGAAAATACTTGTTTTAATAATCCTTCCCACCGGGCTGAAAGAATAATGGTGTGATGAGCAACATCGGGATACGACTTTTTTGTTTTGAAGTACATCACGTAAAGCCCCATAGACGAACGAACTGTACGTAGCCGTAGGCGCTCCATGACTGAAAGTCGGCTATCGCCGAGCATGTGATACCCCTTAATGGGATCTCCTCCCCATACGAGAAGATCCGCCGGCAGTGTTTTTTCTTCGCTACGTTGAAGATATGTGACTGCAGAGACGGAGGGTTGTTTCGTATTTCGCTTATCTGCAGTTGAGGAGGAAGCCTGAATTGAGGGAGTAGTATCAATGGAGGAAACAGTCGAATTGAAGTGAAATGTTATTCCATGTCGCATCCCAAGCGCTACAAGAGCCTTGATGAGCGCTCCGGTCCCTCCTTCGGCAAACCATATACCTCCGCGTCTCTCCATGGCGTGGATGAGTCCGTAAATAGCAGTTGTGTTGAGTGGGTTTCCTCCGACGAGAAGTGTTTGTAGTGAGAATGCTTGTCGGACTCTCTTGTCGGTAAAATATCGAGCGGTGTGGCGCCACAGACTTCTAAAGGCTCCTAAGCGCATAAGATGAGGAAATGTTGCTAGCATCGAGCGGAATCGAGAGAAGTCTGCTGCTCCTAGTGTCTCATAGCCAATCGAATAGAGATCATTGCAGTGTTTCAGATAGGCACGGTAGTGCCTCGCATCTCTCGGTGATAACTTTTCTATCTCGGCTTCCTGTTTTTCTACCGTGTCGACTAGGTCCATGGTCGAATGATCGTTGAAGACAAGTCGATACCAAGGATCGCACGGTAGGAATGAGATATGGTCGCTGCGTTGTTCACCGAAGAGCTCAAAAAGCTCGTCGAAAAGCCATGGTGCCGTGATGACGGTTGGACCCGCATCAAAGCTATGCCCTCCAAATGTAAATGTGCGTGCTCTCCCGCCGGGGTCGGCGCAGGATTCGAGAACGTCTACTTCGACTCCCATGGCTCTGAGGCGCAGCGCAGAGGCGATTCCCCCAACTCCTGAGCCAACGATGATCGCTTTCATGGAGAAAAGCTAACACTATGTTTGTATTCTGGGAACAGGGAAGTTGCCAGTGGTCTAGTGTGGAGCACTCGGCAAAAAAAACAGCCCTCTCGAGGGCTGTTTTTTCGTAGGAGGGGTCATCACTAACCCCTCCTCACTTATCTCTGAGTTTACGCGTTCGCTTCAGACTTACGCATAGCAATAACCCAGATGAATACACCGAATCCTGCTTTCGCAAGAATGTCAGCAATTGTGTATCCAACTTGAACGAAGGTATCTGCGCCTTCCACGTTCAACATCGGGAAGATGAAGACGATTGGGTAGAAGCACCAAGTAACCAAGGTGATAAGACGAGCATGTCCTACAAGCTCACGAACTGATTCAGGTTGTGAGTTGATAGACTTAGCAAGACCAGACATGAGCTGGTATACGATGTAGAGGAACGGAAGCATTGATAGTGCCCACCACTTCCATCGTACAGCGTGGTCAGCTGAGATTTCTCCTGGGTAACCAAGAATAATCATAAGAGCCGCTGCTGTCGCTAGTGACTTCCCTTTCGCAAATGTCTCTTCTCGAGAGAGCCTCATTACAAGAATGAGTTCGAGTAAGAGTAGTGGAACAGTAAGTAGCCAGTCAACGTAGCGGTATGCATCGTTGAATGCCACACCAGTTGCAGTTACTACTCCATTACTTACCGAATATGCAGCATCCCAACTCTCAAGGATTCTCCAATAGTGGTAGAAAGCAATGAGCGTTACGATTCCGCTGATAGTTACTGCTGTCTTATACTGAGGAGCTACCTGCGAGCGCCCAAGAAAAAGAAAAACAGTTGCTGCTCCCATAACCGCGATACAAAACGAGAACGCGTTATAGATGAGCGTGTAGTCATATAGTTCCATAGAACTTCCCTCTCAATGTGTTAACTAATTAGTTGTTTGGTTCCACTGTCGTTACAAACCAGTATCGCCACAAAGTCGTAACAGGCAGTAGCACCCGTTAGGGACATCAACAATTGAGATCGAAAAAACTTCAAACTCGTTTCAAGAAAATCCCGAAGGTGATGTTTGCAACGCCTGAATGGTGTTGCAAGTAGTGATTTTTGATAGTGTGTTTCTCACTGTGTGAGATATGAGGTAGTAAAGTCTCACTTTGTTCTGCATCACCGGGGTTATAGTAACGGGGTCGATTGAGTCTGACCCGTAGGCATTCTACACGAAAAAACAAATAAATAGCTGAAAAAACAACATGTTATGCACATCGAGTCTTCGTGGCGCAACCTCTGAGGATGCGACTATTTGTCCTGAAACCATGTATGTTTTCGACAGTTGTGCTATCGCTTACGGACGTAAGGCATATATAAAACGTCGTATTGCTGAAGCGATGTTGAAGACGTCTAAAAGTACCTCAATGTGACAAGAGAGGACTATTGTATTGAGACTTATCCGTCGTGTAGTAAGCGGTGCGCAATGTCAGTGGATGATCGACTGGTTTTAGGTGGTGCGAGAAGGAGGCAGTAGGTGAATTACAGCAATCAGCAGAGCAAAGTTTTCGAAGAGGGCTCAAGTGCACTCTATGAGGTCCTTGGTGAACAGTCGCCAGTGAAAAGATTTATTGCGACGACTGAAGGAACCCGCCAGGTCTGTAACGATCCCAGCATATACGGGTTGCAGTACACCGATGCTCTACAGAAGGGATGTGAAGATATTTTACGGGGTCTCAAGTCTCTTACGTCTTCTGAAATGAGAGAGGAGGAAAGCCTCGTTCTTCATCTTCTGAGAGGTGGATTGAACTTCGGACTACGTGAAGCCTTGGGCAAAGCATATGGTTGGAATTCACATGCTTCGGCATTTATTAGTGCTCAGCGCGCACGCAGAAAGGATGCGGAAGATGAATGGTATATTACAGAGTCTAACTATAAGAAGGTTCAGTCTCCCCCGATTTGTTCCATTTTCTTTGGAGATGTTGTTGCGACCGGAACGAGTTGTGAGTTTGCTCTGAGAAGCGTATGTGACTCTGTAGAGTCTCAGGGTGGGCAGGTTCGAAATATTTATTTCTTCACCATCGGTAGCCCTCGTGCCGAGCAACTCTTAATGGAGATAGATAAACATTGTAAGGAGCGCTTTGGAGCATATGAGAGCGCTTCTGTTATTTATTTTGAGGGTGCTTTTGCTGTGGCAAGTCCCAATACGTGTATGCGAATTAAAATTCCCGGAACTGACCTCCTTCGTCGGGATAGTCTGCTGGCTCAGGAGTTTGTTGACTCCCAGTACCTCTCACCTGCGTTTCCACTCGAGCGGTGCACTATCTATGACGCTGGCTCGCGAGCTTTCTGGGTTCCCGAGTATCTTGAGGATGTGAGAGATTACTGGCAACAAACTCTTCGATTAGGTGAGGAAGGGCTCAGTTTTGAGGAACTCCTCGAGGAGCGTTTCCCCGAACTAGACGGAAGTCGATTTTCTGGTGTGAATCTTGTGGAACTTTGTCGCAAGCAGCTCTTAAAACTTGAAAGATAGATAAGAGCATTAGATTGCGGTTGGCCAGAACCATACCGACTCGGCAGCGCAGGGACTAAATCATGCATCCCTCTATCGGATTCTGGTCCGTAGTGGTGATTTGCCGCGGAGGTGTCTCTCCAGCCATGATCAGGAATCTAGTCTGACCGGAAGAGATGTGCTCTCATAAGGGAGTCGAAGCACGTCTGTTGAGGACTGGGAGGTTCGTTGTATCCCTATATGATTGTCCTCTGCATACTCGAGGAGGCAGCCTTTCTCGGTAAAAGGCTTTTTGCCCCTCAGCCGGATACGGCGTCTTTACGTTGTGAGACTTCGATCGAACGGAGTGAAAGAGAAATTAGCTCTTCTCTGTGTGAGTAGGGCTTCTAGCGGAGAGTAGTATGGCTGAAGAGATAAGTAGTATAGTGACTGAGGAGGCCACGCTGCATTCGGTGCGTGAGTATTACGGAAAGATTCTGAAGACGAAAAGCGATCTCAAAACGACTGCCTGTTGCCCTACTGGTACCTATCCGAAGTCTATAAGAGATATTCTTGAGCTTATTCATCCCGAGGTGATTGAGAAATCGTATGGATGTGGAATTCCTATTCCCCCTCTTCTTGATGGTTGTACTGTTCTCGACTTGGGGAGTGGGGCAGGACGGGATGCATTCATTCTCTCGAAGCTCGTTGGTTCTGAGGGGCAAGTTATCGGGGTGGATATGACCCGCGAGCATATTGCCGTTGCGCAGGATCATAAAGAGTACCATGCCCAGGC
>JBMTVV010000141.1:0-5431 GCA_049451755.1 Bdellovibrionota bacterium | reverse complement strand
TCAATGGTGAATACAAAGAGGCGCTACGCTCTGTAGAGAGAACCGCTCTTACCTCTGAAGAAAAACTCTTCAAGAGCTCTCTTTTACTTGCCTCTGGCTCACCAGAGCGTGCGGAACGACTCCTGAACGAGCTACTACATCAGGCTCACTTTGAGAATGCGGCTGCGGCTCGACTTGGGATCCTCGCTCTTATCAAGCAAGACCTGAAGCAAGCACATGAGTACTTAGAGCGAGCCCTCATAAGAACCTCATCAGGCGAGATTGACGAGAACGTCTTTCTGCTTGAATCCCTTCTCCTCTCACAAGCCGGGAAAGTAGAAGCAGCACTTAGCGTCATGAATCGTGCTCTACAAGCATTTCCGGATGAGCCTATTTTCTTAGCGCGAAAGAGCGAACTGTTATTAGGAACGGGAGATACAAAGAATGCGCTCGCTGTAGCGCTTCAAGCATATGCGCTCCGCCCCACTCACCCAATGATTTCTACTGTTCTTGGATTCAGCCACCTTGCGAGGAGAAATCGAGAAGAAGCACGAGAGAGCTTCGAGCGTGCGCTTGGTCTTGATGCAGAATTACCAGAGGCGCATTTTGGAATGGCCCTCTCACTCCTTGCAGCAGGAGAAATACATGGTGGTAGGGAGGAGCTTGAAAAGACCGTCCACCTCGATACGGCTCGAAGTCTCTACCGGAGCTACCTTGGGAAAGCCTTCTTCGAGGAAGAGTTTGAAGATGCCGCAGAGAAAGAGTATGGGCTTGCCATCGTACGAGACGCGAATGACCCAACTCCGTACCTCTACCGAGCATTTAATCGACTCTCGAAAAACAATGTCATCGGAGCACTCAATGATATTGAGGAGTCGATTGCTCGAAACGACGCCCGCTCAGTGTATCGGTCTCGCGCACTCCTTGATCAAGACTTAGCTGTTCGCTCAACGAGCCTCTCAGAGGTCTTTCGCCAACTTGGCTTTCGTGATGTTGCTCGCATTGAGGCGATGAAGTCTCTCTCACGCGACTACTCGAACTACTCAGCGCACCGACTCCTCGGGGAGACACTAGAAGGTGATTACTTCGCTGATGCGAAACTCTCCCAACGTCTTATTTCAGAGCTGCTCTCTCCGCTCAGCTTCAACTCTTTCCAGAGCTTTAACGGGTTCTCTTCAGAGCCTTCTGCGAACGATTATGCTGCACTCTTTGACCGACCAGCTCACCGAACTGCTCTCAACCTTCAGGGCACAAATGTAGACGACGATTACCAGGGTAGTGTTCTACAGTCTGGAACCGAGGGAGACCTTGGGTATCTTGCTGCGTATAGCAGACGTTCATATGCAGCCTCCCAATTAGAGCAACAGAACGCGAGACTCGCGCTTCAGTATCAGCCCCATGCGGACCATCGGTTCATTATTGAAGGAGAAGTTGAGTCCTTTGATGATGATGTGACGAATGACACCTTCGAACGAAAAGATCTTACCTTAGCAGCCGGTAGCTACCATCAGCTCAACAATACAACGGAAGCTATCACAAGGCTCGAATACTTTGGTCGTCAGGTTGATACTCGCAATCCAGAGGTAATCGAAGAAGCAACTCAAACACTCATTCTCGGAACTGACTCCTTGCTCTTCCCTGAATTTGAACTCGCTCTCAATCAAGCTTCAGATGAAGAAGTTGATACCCTACGTGGAAATGCACAGGTCATACATCGAGAATCCTCCTTTTCTCTTGTCAGTGGGATTGAGTACCTCTACACCGACGGACTCGGAGAAGAGCAGAGCGTCATTACAGGAGACTCCTATGGATTTTTCGATAGTATCCCAGCCTCCAGAAACAGCGCTGCTGCCTATAATACAGAGGGGTATTCCCTGTATTCCTACTTCAATCAGTCTCTCTCTCAACAGCTAACCCTCACTGCTGGATTCAACTACCGAGACATAGAACTTCCAGCTTTCGATACTGTTGCACCATTTATCAGTGGTCGAAGAGACAAGTCTCAATTCTCGCCAAAGTTCGGCTTCACGTACACGCCGACAGATGCGCTGACGGTACGCGGAGCTTACTTTCAAAATCTGGGCACGAGTTCGATCAATGACATTGGCTCTCTCGAACCAGTGCTCGTTGGCAGTTTTGTACAGCTCTTGGGCGATCTTCCTGGAGTGGAGACCGAGACTTTTGGACTTGGGATTGACTACAAGGCTCCGAAGAGCTTTTACACTGGGATTGAATATGCTTACAGAGATATCGAGAGAGATGGTGTAGGTATACTTACAGAATTCATCACGGATGCAGCTACTCTTCAAGATTCCTTCTCTCTCACTCGAACCATCCAGGCGGAACAGGAACGAGAACATCTTCTACGAGCCTACTTCTACACAATCTTCTCTGAAACTATCGCCGGACTTGCTGAATACCGACGAGAGTATTTAGAAGCGCTCGACATTTCAGAGGAGAACGATACGAACCGAGTGCGACTCGGTGCCCGCTACTTTAGCTCCTCTCGGTGGTTTGCCCTCGCAGATGTAGACTGGTATCACCAGACCCTCGATGGTGTCGTTGGATTTAGCGATGGTAGTGAGGATTTCTGGATTCTTAACGCAGGAGTAGGTTACCGGATTCCAAACCGAAAGGGGCAAATCCGTCTACAGCTCGTAAACCTCCTAGATGACGAAGTAGTATTTGCGTCCAGAAGTCGATTTACTGACCCTCCGAGTGGAATAGGATTCCTCACAGATATATCGGTGAACTTTTAACCTTATGTATTCTTTCTTCCGCAAGTGGCTCCTACGAGGTGCTCTCGCTATCAGTATTGCTTTCTTCGGTGGGCTCATCTATCAAACGCCGTGGTTTCAAGAGCTTGAATACCGAGGGCTTGATCTCTGGTTCTTTCTCCGTGGTCCGCAGTCAGCTCCAGAGGATGTTATTCTCGTGGCGATTGATGAAGAGAGCTATGATGCGCTTCAAGTGCCGATGCATCAGCCATGGCCACGAGCATTACATGCACAACTGCTTGAGAGGCTAGCCCGTGCTGGGGCAAAACGAGTTGTCTTTGATGTGATTTTCGGTGGGCCAAGTGGTGATGAGGAAGCTGATGAAAGGTTAGCGAAGGCGTTTGGACTCCTCCCTACCGCTATTGGAGTAGAAGTCGCACCCGTTGCAGGTGAAGCAGAACGTGAAGAAGTGTATCTCCCCTTTGCACCGTTCCAGGAGCAGGTCGCAGAGCTTTCTATCGTTAAGAAACGTACGGACAAGAGACATATTCGTCGTTTTACCCCGATGTTTGTAGACCCCGGTACGGGGGTGCAGTACCGAAGCCTTGCGCAAGCAGGAGCAAACCGTTCTGAAAATAGCCAGCTCCCAGATGAGAACGACCTCATCTGGTTCTATGGCCCTTCGCGTACGGTAAAGACTTACTCATATTCTGATGCACTCGATGAAGAATTTTTTCTCGATGAAGAATTTACCGACAAGACCGTCTTCGTTGGACTCGCGCTACAAACAGATACTGGTCCAGCACAAAAAGATGCCTTCCTGACTCCGTTCACAAGCCGTGGCGATACATTTGGAGTCGAAATTCATGCAACAGCAGCTCTTAACCTCATCCACCGTCAGTGGATTAAACGAGCTCCGTTTTCAATGGAAGCCGTGTACTATGGCTTGGCCACGATGCTCATAGCGCTCCTTCTTTTTGCGCTGCCACCAGGGTATGGGCTTATGCTTCTCTTCATCTTAATCACGGGATGGAGCTATACAGCATACTCAGCGCTCACTCAGCACCTCATATTTGTGCCAGGAATTACCCTTGCCGCTATTATTGCTCCGCTTATTTATCTGATATCAACTATTCTCTCATACCTTATCGCCCGAAAACGTCAACGACAAACGGAAGAAGCGTTCTCCTATTACCTCGCACCTGAAATGGCAAAAGAGGTTTCACAAAATCCAGAGGCTCTAAACCTCGGGGGAAAGACAATTACGGCAACAGCACTCTTCACTGATATTGCTGACTTTACGAATATTAGTGAACTCATGGAGGCTGAAGATGTTGTTCGTATGCTCAATGAGTATTTCTCTGAGGTGATGGACGCTATCTTTGAGACACGTGGTACTCTCATTAAGTTTATCGGAGATGCCGTCTTCGCACTGTGGGGAGCGCCGGTAGCGGTTTCAGATCATGAGGTGCAGACGGTAGCGACTGCGATTCAGATTCGAGAGCGAGTCGTTCAATTTAATAAGACAGGCAAGTATCCAAAGCTTCATACTCGATTTGGCATTCACTCAGGGCCGATGGTAGTTGGGAATCTCGGATCTCAGAAGCGGTTTGACTATACTGCGATTGGTGACTCGGTGAACCTCGCTGCTCGTCTTGAGGGGCTCAACAAGTACTTTGGTACAGAGATACTCCTCTCAGAGACAGTCTCAGAGAAGCTTCCCAACTCTTTCCGACTCTGTCCGATAGGGAAAGTTGCTGTAAAAGGAAAGAGTCGGGCAATCGCTGTCTCAACGGTAGTTCCCCCCGAAGTTCCTGAAGAGGAGATTGAGCTTTGGAAGTGGGCTCTTGAGGAGTTCTATGCCTGTAACTGGGATCAAAGTGTAGAGGGACTTCACTCTCTACAAGGACGAGCATCGTTCTTTGAGACGGCAGCTCTACTCTATATAAACCAGATTGAAATACAGCGGTCACGCGATACTACGGAATGGAGTGGTGCGATAACCTTTGACTCAAAGTAGATCTTATTATCGATAGATGTGAAACTTATGAATGACGTGCCAACAAATCTAACTCCTCATCACAACGACGAAGATCAGTTCTATAACTTAGGCCCTGCAGATATTCTTGACGCCGTTGAGCAGATTGGAGTACGTGCAACCGGAAAAACATTAGCGCTTAACAGTTACGAGAATCGAGTCTACCAGGTTGAGATAGAGCTTCCGGCGGAAACCATTACCTCTACCTATGATACCTACCGTGTTATAAAGTTTTACCGTCCAAAGCGATGGAGCGAAGAACAGATACGCGAAGAGCATGCACTCCTTGACCTCCTTCGCGAGAACGATATCCCTGTTATTGCTCCCCTTCCCTTCGATGACGGAGATTCGCTTAGACAACTCGCTCACTCAGGGCTCTTCTTTTGCATTTACAAAAAATTTGGAGGGCGCCACCGTGCAGAGCTGCCGGACAGTGAGTTAAAAACGGTAGGACGGCTCCTTGCCCGTACCCACAATATTGCCCAACAAATACCAACGAGAACGAGGCTCACTCTCAATGCAGAAACATACGGCCGAGCCAATATGGAACTGCTTCTTGATTCTCCTTTTATTCCAGAAGAGTCGAAGGGGAGCTATCGCAATGTGGTGGAACCAATTCTTCAAATCGCCTCTCAACGGCTTCAGGCAGCTACTTCGATCCGAATTCACGGAGACTGCCACCTCGGGAATGTCTTAT
>JBMTVV010000140.1:0-5529 GCA_049451755.1 Bdellovibrionota bacterium | reverse complement strand
GCAGGAAGTGTTGAGGGGCTCACCCCAGAGAATGTGACTATTCTCGATGCGAATGGTTCGCTACTCACCACACCTGAGGATGAGACCGGTGAGCAGCTGCAGATGGAAGCGACGAGGCTGTCTTACCAACGTGAGATAGAGAAAGGATTTGTGACGAGAATTGAGCAGGTACTCTCAACGGTACTTGGACCTGGCAAGGCTATCGCGCGGGTTACGGCAGATATGGATTTCACACAAAGTGAGCGTGAAGAAGAGACCTTTGATCCGGGAGGGAGAGTCCTTCGCTCTGAGCGAACTATGAAAGAGGGGAGTGGCTCTTCTCAGCGGGGTGGTGTCCCGGGGGTAGTATCGAATATGTCAAATCCATCACCTGATACACTAGATGGTCCCGGAGGTAGTTCGAGTTCACGGAATGAAGAGGTTCGCAACTATGAGGTTTCACGAGCCGTATCGAGAACTCGTTCGCCGCAGGGAAATCTCACACGTCTATCGGTAGCTGTCGTCGTTGATGGTCTGTATGAGTCAGTTGTTGCAGAAGATGGTACAGAGACCAAAACGTTTAAGCCTCTGCCGAACCAGATGCTTGAAAAAATAGAGAATGTTGTGAAGAGTGCGGTGGGTTATGACCCTGTACGCGGTGACTCAATTACGGTTGAAAACATCGCATTTAATGCACAGAGTGATAACTTCGTAGAGCAGATGGATGCAAAAGCTACGCAGGATATGATTTTCAATGCGATCTTCAGAGCTGGTCCAGTTTTGTTCCTGATTCTCTTCTTTTTCGTGATTGTTCGTCCGTTGGTCAGATTTATTATCACGCCAACTGAGGCGGAGTTAGACCTTGAACGGCTTTTACCAACAGGACTAAAGGAATTAGAGCAAGAGCTGGATGCGGAGCGTTCAAAGGCGAGTAAGTTGCCTGAGCTGGATCAGTCGGTTGATCTTGAGCAACTTGAGGAGCTGATGGCTGAAAACTCTCGAATAGTGAAGGAAAATCCCCAGCAGGCAGCACTTCTTATACGTTACTGGTTGAATGATGGTCGAATCTAGGAGGATGTAAATGACAGCATCTTCGAATCCTCAAAAACAGGCTGATTATCATGAGACTCCATACGCTGACTCGGCTTGGGAGCTCATTGATGAGCTTGATGAGGACCCACAGTTTGTTCCCCTTCAGATTGATATTCTTTCTTCAGATGAAACTCAGTCTGACCCTATGTTTGCCGATTACGGTGGTCACTTCAGGAGTGAACAGAAAATATTCGCGCATAGTACTCCGGGGATTATAGAGAAGGAGGAGTCGATTGAATCTCAACTAAGAGAGGAGCTTGAGTCCTTCAAGGCTTCCACCGAGGCACTGATTGCAGCGGCACGAAATGAAGCGCTTGAGCAAGGAAAGATACAGGGTCGAGAGGAGGCACTGCAGGAGCAAGTGGCAGAGCAGACAAAAAAGAGCGAATCCGTTGAAATAGTCCTTAAGGATCTTATTCAACAGTTGCAAAGAACTGTGCGAGAGTTCGAGGGACATGCAGTTCAGTTTTCCCTCGATGTTGCTAAGAAACTCATCGGACAGGCGGTCGAAATCAATCCGGAGTATATCGTCGAGATTGTCCGCGAGGCATTGTCGAAAGCTGGCACCGCTCTTGTTGAACGTGTGCGAGTCAGTCCTGAAGACTATGAGTTCATCTAACTTTTTGGTGTTCGAAAAATTCTCGAGGATTCCGATGAATCGTGGAATTTCGAGTCAGACGACACTATTCGTTCAGGATGTGTTGTCGATACGTCAGCCGGCGAAATTGACTATCAACTAGAAGAAGCATGGCAGCGGATAGCAGATCAGGTAGTAAAGGTCGTGAAATGAGTACTGCCTTTCAAAAAGCAGCGTCGGTATTAGAGTTTTCAAGTCCATTCGAAATGCGTGGAACTGTTACAGATGTCAAAGGTCTCATCATTGAGGGGACTGGACCTTTTGTTTCGGTGGGCTCAACAGTGGATATTCATTCAGGTAGTCATGTGATCCAGGCTCAAGTGGTTGGTTTTAAGAAAGATCGCATTCTTGTCATGCCATTCGGAGAGCCCCAAGGCCTTGCGCCTGGTGCAGCAATTACTGCAACAGGTCTTGAGTCGCATATTCCAGTCGGTCCACATCTGCTCGGAAGAGTAATCGACGGAATGGGGCGACCTCTTGATGGAAAGCCGCTTATTCCCGGGGGTGAAGCAGTGCCTGTTTTTAGAGATCCCCCAAATCCTGTATCACGAAGGAGGGTATCGGAGCCCTTTGATCTCGGAGTGCGAGCCATGAATGGCTTTCTTACCATGGGTGAGGGGCAAAGGATGGGCATCATGGCAGGTTCAGGGGTTGGGAAATCTACCTTGCTTGGAATGATAGCGAAACATTCTACGAGTGAGGTAAATGTCATTGGTCTTATTGGTGAGCGAGGGAGAGAAGTCCGAGAGTTTATTGAGCGTGATCTCGGTCCAGAGGGGCTCAAGCGTTCCGTTGTTGTCGTTGCTACCGGTAATGAGTCTGCGCTGATGCGAATTCGAGCCTCCTTATATGCAACAGCCTTGTCGGAGTATTTTCGTGATCAGGGAAGAAAGGTCGTTTTGATGTTGGATTCTGTCACACGACTTGCGATGGCTCAGCGTGAAATCGGTCTTGCGATTGGTGAGCCACCAAGCACGAGAGGATATACACCTTCGGTATTTTCATTACTTCCGAAGTTATTAGAGCGAGCTGGGACTACGGAGGGAGAGGGGTCCATAACGGCGCTGTATACGGTGCTTGTTGAGGGTGACGATATGAATGAGCCCGTAGCTGATGCCGTGAGAGGTATCCTTGATGGCCATGTGGTACTTGATCGAAGTCTAGCCTCAAAGGGACACTTTCCCGCTATTGATATTCTACAGAGTACCTCGCGAGTAATGAATGACCTTGCGCCCTCGCAGTTTATAGATATTGCCTCTCAGGCGAGAGATATTCTGGCAACATATCGAGAGACGGAGGACCTTATTACCATAGGAGCTTACAAGGCAGGACAAAATCCACGAGTCGATAGAGCTGTTGGTGCTATTGATAACTTGAATGCCTTCCTGCGCCAAAAGCCTGACGAGCGAGTGTCACTGGAAGAGTCTTGTAAGGGCTTGATTGGAGTCGTGGAACAGGCAAATCAAAAAGTAAAGGAGCTATATAAACGTTCCTCGTCAGAGCAAAGCCAAGGGGCATGATGAGAGTGGTGATGTAACATGCCGAAAAAATTCAAATTTAGGCTTCAGCGCGTTCTTGAATATCGAAAGGTCGTTAAAGATGAGCGACAAAAAGAGCTCATTGAGAGAAATCATGAGGTACGTCGACTTCAGGAAAAACAGGAACAAATTATGCAATCACTCGATGAGGCTCGGGTTTCCGCTTCAGCGATGACGGGACACCTTGTGCGCTTACTGGGAGAATATACTGCTCGCTTGCGAAGCGAGCTGCATGCGAACAAAGAGCTCCTGGTCGAGGCGCTGCAGGAGCAGAGAGAAGCCCTGGTTCGTTATCAAGAGGCGGCTCGTGAAGAAGAGGTGCTAAAACGGCTTAAAGAAAAAAAGCTGGCGATACATGCAGAAAAATATCTGAAAGAGGAAGCGGACTTTCTTGATGAGATTGGCACGCTGAAGGGGAATGCGCAGTATGGAGAAGAGTGATGAGTGATATGAAAAAGAAGCTAAGCCGGGAAGATGCAGCAGAGCTTTATCGGGATCTTCATAAGACTATTGGAAAGATGAAGGCATCAGGACAGTCTCAAAATGCGAGCACCTCAAATACTCAGGTCGCAAAGCAGATTGCCCAAGCAATCAGAGATAGTATGAAGAAAGAAGATGCAATTCGCAGCAACTCTCATTCTGTATCAGAGGAATCGGAGCCCCGGGAACCAGTTACACGTATGCCATTCGGCAGCAATTCAAGTCGATTCACGAACGATCAAGTGCAACCGAGTGGGGTTCAATTTGCCGTGTTCTTGATAGCGTTTTTTGCACTCTCGAAGATCTCTTTCTCAGCCTTAGAGTATAGCGGGATCTTTTCGGTCGGTACAGCCAGCGCATCGCTACACCAAGAGGTTGCTTTTCAGCATATACCAGTGAACCCACGGTACGGAGAGGAGGAACTTGCGGTATTGCAACAGCTTGATGCACGACGAGTAGAGCTTCAAGAAAAGGATGCAAGCATTGATCAGCAAATGCGGGAGCTTGAATTGAAGGAGCAAGAATTTGTCGTTCGTTTAACGGAGCTCAGAGAGCTAACCGAGCAGCTGAAGGTGTCTCGCGAGAAGAGTCAAGAGCGACGGAATGGACAACTTGAGCAATTATCGAATGTATATGGATCGATGGCTCCGAATGAGTCCGCACAATTGATCGAACAGCTCGATGTTTCGATTGCCTTAAGTCTTCTCGAACGCATGCCTGAGAAGAGGATTGGCCAAATTCTCTCTCTCATGAGTGCCGAGCGGGCACTGACGATTACACGGATGCTGAGTCGGGGCGAATAGTTGATAGAATCGAGCGCTATCCACTAGTGCTTTTTTCTAGCAGAGAAGCACAACCAACAATTGTATTGCCGCTGCACCCTCTCGGATGCACTGTAATGCATAATGCTCATGGTGTAGTGAGAGTTGATTGGCGTTTGACGCGATACATTCCCTTTCTTTTGACGTCAGTATTTCACACTCTTCGGATGCCGTGGCTTCACATGACTCCTTTCTTTGTAGCATTGACGAGAGTCATGGCCTTGATGAAATCACCTCCTCGAGTACCTTCGTTTTTATAGCCGGGCCCTGAAGCATGGAGATGCCGCTGGGATTACTGCTCCAAGGAGCGAAGGGAAATATGCTCCTCAACCAATAATCAGATTCCCAGCAAAGGCATAAATTGCCCAGAAGGTGGGGGCGCTATGCTCTCTAACTATCTGAAAGCACTGCCTAGATTGATTAAACTGCTATTGGCGTACGTATTGCTTCCTATACTTCAGCTG
Organism: Bdellovibrionota bacterium; assembly: GCA_049451755.1. GTDB lineage: Bacteria > Bdellovibrionota_C > UBA2361 > UBA2361 > RFPC01 > RFPC01. Next base: position 518 of record JBMTVV010000140.1, on the reverse strand, counting down.
GTATTCGAGCCACCGATAAAGGGAGAAATATGCCGGGGTCTATTGGAAAAAATCGTGGAATTGCTGTTGAGGGCACATCATCGGAAGCCGCCCTCCGAACGGTCGCCACGCCAGGCGGTATAGGTGAGCAGAAGGAGTTGATGGCCGAGTTCTCGCACCTTCTTGACCAAATAGCAGTAGAGGTAGAAAGGGTTGCTGACGTAAACCCGTTTCTAAAAAATCAGACCGCTTTACCTGTGAAGACCTCGGAAGAAAGATTTTCAAGACTTGATAACAGTCAGCAGCAGTCCAATATGCCGACAGGTCTGCAGACATCCACGGAGAAGTCTAGCGACTCGAATAGTCGAGGAGCCGATGAGCCAGAGGTGAACGTAGAGAGTTCTTCAATTATGAAGACGGATAAAAAAGAAAGTATCACTGGGGATGAAAACCATGCCGAGCTTCATATGGAAGACTCTGCTGAAGACTTAGTAGTGGTCGATGAGCTTGTATCAGAGGAGATTCCGGCAGTTACTGAT
>JBMTVV010000139.1:0-5604 GCA_049451755.1 Bdellovibrionota bacterium | reverse complement strand
CCTGACTAAAATCACGAATTCTCGAAGCATAGTCATCAACTATTTTCGAAAGCTCCGTAGAATACCCATCTCCAAAAATTCCTTTCTTCTCGCTTTGAACTGCATCAAATGCTTCCGCCCTGCTGAGGAAAAGCGTCATCGAGGGGCGTTGCAAGGCTTCGCGATCCCCACTCTTCCTTATCGCTCCTGGGTGCGCAGTCCCTTTGACAGTAAACGAGTTGAGCGACTGTCCCCCACAGCTTGGGTGATTTGTTGATTGATTTGGTTGGTGCATCATCGTTGGACCCTTCCTTCAAGCAGCTGCTTCGACATCCCCTCGGTGAGCATGTCTAACATACTATTATTATACTACTTTCTTGAGAATCCCCTGCCAGCGCTCAGGACTGGTCGCTGCACCCAACACATCAGAGCCCCTACTGTAAACGAAAGATGAAATCTTATGCAAAAAAAAATTTCTCTGAGACTTCTTCGCCCACCAATCTGTCTCGAGTGGCTAGCGGAAAGATCGTGACGGGTGCCGTGTTGTTTACTACCATTTCTTCTCATTCAAACTTCTGAGGAACCCATGTCAAACTCCTTGCCAACACATGCTCGCGTTATCGTTATCGGAGGGGGAATCATCGGTTGCTCCGTCGCCTATCACCTCGCTGAACTTGGCTGGGATGAAATCATCCTCCTCGAACGCGATCAGCTCACCTCGGGAACGACGTGGCATGCTGCTGGCCTCATGACGACCTTTGGGTCTATGTCAGAGACGTCCATCAGTATGCGTCGATATTCGCGAGAGCTGTACCAACGACTCGAAAAAGAGACAGGACAGTCAACTGGGTACAAGGAAGTGGGCTTTATAGAGGTCGCATCTGATAAAGATCGACTGGAAGAGTTTCGGCGGATAGCTGCATTTAACCGCTACTGCGGGATTGATGCGGAGGAGATCTCTCCATCTGATGTAAAAAAGCTCTTTCCATACGCAGAGGTAAAGGATGTCCTTGCTGGATTTTATGTCCGGGAGTCGGGACGTATCAACCCTGTCGATGTAACGATGGCGCTGGCAAAGGGTGCAAAACAAAGAGGGGTTTCAATTCATCAGAACACACCCGTTGAAGATGTGCTCATTACAAATGGTGTTGCTACTGGAGTAAAAACCGCTCAAGGAGAGATCACCGCTGAGTATGTCGTGAACTGTGCTGGAATGTGGGCACGACAGCTGGGCGAACGCTCTGGTATTACCATCCCGAACCAAGCAGCAGAGCACTACTACCTCATTACTGATGAAATCCCGGGCATTCCGCGAGATCTTCCAATTTTAGAAGACCCATCGTGTCACGGCTACTACCGAGAGGAGACTGGCGGGCTTATGATTGGGCTCTTCGAACCGGAGTGCGCGCCGTGGAACCTGTGCGAAATCCCGAATGACTTCTCTTTCGGAGATATCCCCCCAGACTGGGATCGCATGACTCCGTTTCTTGAGCGAGCAATGAGTCGTGTACCGATATCGCTTGAGACGGGGATACGAAAGTTTTTCTGTGGTCCTGAAAGCTTTACCCCTGATCTCGGTCCCATAGTTGGAGAGTCACCAGAAGTAAAAAATTATTTCGTAGCAGCGGGGCTCAACTCAGTAGGGATCATCACCGGTGGAGGACTCGGACGAGTTGTTGCTCACTGGATCGTGAATGGATATCCAGATGTTGATGTAAGCTGCTCATTTCACGTTGATAGATTCCACCGCTATCAAGCGAACCGTGAATACCGTCGCCAACGCGCACTTGAGTCACTCGGGCTCGTCTACAAATGTCACTATCCTGCACGAACCCCTCAAACTGCTCGCGGTATTAAGCGCTCACCATTTCATGATCGACTCAAAGCAGCCGGTGCCTACTTCAAGGACGTCAGTGGATGGGAGTCTCCTGATTGGTACTCTCCTGATGGACCCGTTACGGAAGAACCTGCGCTGACGTGGGGAAGACCCGACTGGTTCCAGCTCTGGGAAGAGGAACATCGTGCTTGCCGAGAGGGTGTCATTGCGATGGATATGACCTTCATGTCCAAGTTTCTCGTGCAGGGAAAAGATGCTGGAGCTGCTCCGAACTACATCTCCGCCAACGAGGTAAATGGCAAAGCGGGAATGATTACCTATACCCAGTGGCTCAATCAGAGAGGAACTCTTGAGGCGGATTTGACTGTCATTAAGGTAACGGAGGAAGAGTTTATCGTTGTCGCAACCGATACAATGCATCGTCACGTTGAATCATGGCTACGCAGAAATATCCCGTCGAGGGCATATGTCACGGTGACTGATGTGACGAGCGCATACGGACAACTGAATATTCAAGGCCCTAAATCCCGAGAGCTCTTACAACTACTCACAACGACAGATCTTTCGAATGAGGCTTTCCCCTTTCGAACAGCCCGTGAGATAGACATCGGCCTCGCAAGAGCGCTGTGCGTTCGTATCACTTACCTCGGCGAGCTTGGATATGAGCTCAACATTCCAGCCGAGCAAGCAGCCTATGTCTATGATCGAATTCTTGAAGTAGGAATACCGCTCGGCTTACGTCACGCAGGGCTCAAAGCACTTGCCAGTCTCCGGATGGAAAAAGCCTACCGTGACTACGGACACGATATCGACAACACAGATTCTCCCTATGATGTGGGTCTTGGATTCGCTGTTCGATTAAAGAAAAGTGGGGACTTCATCGGAAAAGATGCGTGCCTCAAAAGAAAGGCTCAAGAGCCGTCGAATAAACAACTACTGCAATTCCTCCTCCTCGATAGCGAGCCGCTCATGTTTCACGGAGAACTTATATACAGTAATGGAACTCCTTGTGGATACATGCGTGTGGCGTCGTATGGACATACGCTGGGAGGGGCAGTTGGTCTTGGAATGGTTGAGGGCAAAGAGCCCATTACTGAGGAATATATAGCTCAGACAGAGTGGCATGTAGAGATCGCCGGAAAGAGATTTCCTGCGAGAGCCTCTCTCTTACCAATGTATGATCCAAAGATGCTTCGTATAAAAGCCTAAGGGACACTACTCGTGTAAGTTCTCTCAGAACTTATTTCTTCTCTCCAAAGAGAGTGAACTCCGACAAGGGCAATAATGCAACATGTCGATGTGACTCGCTTCCTTCTCCCTTTACTGGGACAGGAACCGGCTCCTCCGACTCACCTTGAATGGCTTCATCCACTGCATCGCCTAGTTCTTGTAATCCCTTCTTCACTTTATCTACGAGCTCCTTACCTGCGTTCTTAATATCTTCGATTATTCCCATACATTACCTCTGAGCACCGTTTAGCCCACACCTCTAGGGGTTCCTGTCTTGCTTCAGCAATAGCAGGAGATCGACCGTTAGTAAAAAATATTCGGGGAGGCACCTATCGAAGGGCAGTAGCAATCTTAGGGCAATAGCCGTAAGAATAACGGTGTGGACGACAGGTCCAGTGAGGGTTCCTCACCTCCCAAACTATCTCTCCTGTAGGGGTTACTTCGAAATTACGACCCGAAACATCCTCTGAAATAGGGGTGTTACCATTCGGAAGCCGCCGCACACCATATTGAACAGCTCCTGGAGCTTCAAACTTCCATAGAAGAGCTCTCTCATAAGACCCCATTTCGACAATAACTCCCTTCTCTGGTCGCAATGCTTCCTTCACATCAGGAGCGGGTTGTGCATAGAGCGTACCTCCTCTGTTGGATGCATCCTCACTTTTGCCCGGTAGGTACGCGTGCTAGAGGGTTAATGACCACCGAATAGGAGTAATAAAACAGTCACGAGAAACAGACTAGCCAGTGCGATAATTTTTACAGACTTGGATGCCACAACCAGCCCCCTCTTATTAGTGTGCCCACATAAGAGGCAAAGATCTCTCCAGAATGTTGTCACGAGAAGCTAGTCGAAAAACAAGGTTTCGCCACCTTCACTGAGAAAGAATCAATTCCATCGGATGGGCATCTCTATTGTATCGAACACCCCTGGCAAATATTTGGAATTTAGGCTGATCACTGGTGCCATCAACGACCAACCAGTAATATAGGGAGACGCACCGGTATTACACGAAGGAGACGTTATTCATGAGATTTTTCTACCTCTTAGCTCTACTCCTATGTGGAGCTCTGTCTTTTCAGTCGTCTGCTCTCGCTACTCCCACTAGTAGAGGTTTTCAGCTTCCACTCTCGGTAATTTCTGAAGAGGTACTTACTGAACTCCGTGATGAATGGAATGTGAATCTCCTCCGGATTCAAATCGGAGATAACGAAGAAATGGATGGGACTACTGGTGAAGCATACGACGCAATGATGGAGACGCAGTTCTCACTGCTCGACCAGAAACTTCCAATCATTGAAGCAGCGGGCCTTCAGATGATCTTCATCCTCTACTCACCCCCTGGGGGATTTGAGACGAGAGAGGGCGGAGCTGCACACTATGCCATGTTCTCTGATAGGAGCCTACAACTCGATTTTATCTCTAAATGGGAAGAAATTATCGCACGATATGGCGATAACTCTACCATTATGGGCTTTGATATTGTCAATGAGCCAGCACTCCGAGAAGAACTATTCAGAGGAGATGCCGTAGATTGGAACACCCTCTTACTTGAGACGATAGCTGCAATTCGAGCGCTGAACAGCGAAATACGCCTAGTTGTGAAAGGCCTATATGGATCACCCTACTCCCTAAAAAAGCTCCCCATTATAGCTGATGAGAATATAGAGTATGCCTACAACGCCTATTTTTTTAATGCCTATCAGCACACAAGTATTGGCTCGGCTCCATTCAGCCTTACTCCACCAACTTCAAAAAAATTGAGTCGAAAGATTCGTATGGGACTCGCCCCATTCCTACAGAGGATTTACGCGGCTACGAGAAGCGGGGAACTCCCCAATAGTGCATATCCACCAAAATTAAGTGCAGGAGAAGTTGCAATATCTGCATGTGCACAAGATGGGGCATCCTTTCTCGCTGACACACTTGAAGAAATGGAGCGAGACAACAGGGGAAATAGCTATGTAAAGCTTGGAAGAAGAGGCAAGTTAATACTCACAAGGGAGGCTCGCTCTAGATTCTCTGGGACACAGAGAAAACGTGCCTTCATTAATGACATTTCACACTCTAGCTATGCTGTGCACGCCTTTATGGAGGCTCAGATCTGGGACCCTCGCTCCGTATGCGCTGAGGATGGCACTCTTTCTCTTTCCTCAGAAGACACAGACCGAGCGATAGTCGTGAAAAGTTACTTTTCTCGCAATTCCTCATAGGAAGCGAGCAAAAGCACTCTCCTCAGGGGTACGTTCTTTCAGGAACTTAGCGGTAATACGTGTCATTAACTCTAGGAATGCGACCTAATCCCAAAGAATACAGGGCGAGGGGTGGACTTAGGAAGGAAAAGAGATTTAAATAAGGCACTTACAGCGAGCTCGGGTTTTGCGCCTCTCTCGAAAGATAATCATCAAGACAAGGCTCCTTCGGCGCTTCTTGGTGCTGAGCGTATCTACTACCCTGCCATCCTTCCAAGAGGAGGAGGGAAGAAGATGGGGCTAGGTTCTTTTGGAGTACGCCCATCCGGAAGCTGGAATCTTGTGGACAACGAGATGGACTGACTGTT
>JBMTVV010000138.1:0-5625 GCA_049451755.1 Bdellovibrionota bacterium | reverse complement strand
TTTAGAGCGTCAGGATGCAATTTTTGGCCAAAAATTGCATCCTGACGCTCTAAATAGCCGGTGACCGTTGACACCCTACTTTTCTGCCCCTCAATCTCAACGAGGGTACCTCTCATCTGACTAATCGTACTTGCATAACTACTGTCGCCCGGGTCAGACACCTTATAGCCAGTCGAAAGCTCGTTACTATATTTAGCAACTTGCGCTTTGTTTTTGAGCATATCTGATAGAAGAGACGTGGATATGAAATTTTCAGGGATTCTGGTCATACGAGTCCTATAATAGTGTCGAGAATATCCTGCGCCGAGCGAAGAACTCGTGCATTTGCTTCAAAGGCTTTCTGAAATTTAACAAGATTTGTAAATTCTTCATCGAGGCTTACAGCAGATATCTGATCTCTCTTTGTTTGTGCTGCTAGGAGATTATCACTGGAAACCTGAGCGTTCGTGAGAGCTCGCGCCTCAAGGTGTCCTACCCTCCCGACCGTCTCATTATAGAGCTGATCATACGTCACATTCGCTCTTTGAAAGGTATTCGAAGAATCGGATGAAAACGTAGTAGTTGCAGTTTTGAGTGCAAGTAATCCATCACTTGCAAGCAGGTTGTCAGCGTTTCCTCCTGAGATGGTCGTTCCGTCGGTAACATCTCGACCAGCAGCAATCTCCTCAGGGGCGGTAATAGCAAGTGTGAGTTCCGCCGCAAAGCTTACGAGCAGCCCATCCGTAACAGCCTGATTCAAATCTGCATTATCAGGAATGCCATCACCGTTACTATCTGCGATTGATATTGAGCCAGCATTAAAGAATCCAAACAGACCAGGATTGTTCCCATTCAGATCAACAGCAGATGGATCAAAGCCTGCAGTCGGATCCGCCGTAGCTTCAGGACCACGGTATGTCTCATTAAACCGGGTCATGAGGTCACGTGCGATTGACTCTATCCGACCGGCTATCTCTGGAAGAGCGCCAGAGGCTTGAAACGGATTTGTATCAGAAATAGTGGCGGTACCACGCATTGCAAGCAGCGCCCCGATTGAACCCTGTCCTTGACCTAATAACTGAGTGAGATCAAGATGTGCTGATGAAGATGGGCTCGAATCATAGTCGAATACGATAAACTTCATATTCGTGCCGTCGAGTTTTGATGGAAAGGTTCCGCCAGAAAAACTAGGTGCTCCCGTCAGCTCTAGGGCACGACTTTCTCTCCCATTCACGAGTGGGAATCCATTTTGTAACGTAATAGAAACCGTTCCATCTGGCCTCTCAGCCATCTCATATGAAATTCGTTCTGAAAGTTGATCGAGTAGCTTTGTTCTCTGATCACGCTCATCTGCCGCTACCTGACCGGTAGATTCTTGAACCGCAATAAACCCGTTTAACTCAGCAATGGAGGCTGTGAGTGAGTTTACGGACTCAATCTCGGCCGTAAGACGCTCTTCAGCCTCAGACTGTAATGCAGCTACTGTCTCGTATGCGGCGCGTATTGAAGTTACGACATCCTGAGCACGCTCCAAAACCTCACTACGCAACTCCATGCTGGAGGGATTTACACTCAGGTCTTCTAAGGAACTAAAAAATTGAGTCATCGCAGGTCCAACTGCATTCACCTCTTCAGTGAGACTAAAGATTGGTTGAATTCGAGCCATGAAGTCGCGTTCGGTTTCGTAATACGAGGCCGTTGATATGGCTTCTCGAGTCAAGCCCTCAAGAAACTCATCTGCCATTCGGGTAATATCAGTAACTGCCACCCCATTTCCAATCTGGATACCTCCAGTTGAACCACCAGAACCGTATCGAGTCTCAAGTCCAACGACTCGCCGTGAGTACCCTTCAGTATTTACGTTTGCAATATTGTTTGCAGTAGCGGCAATAATTGCCTGCTGGGCAGAAAGAGCACTTACTGCATTGTTAAATATTTTTGCACTATAGTTGGTCATTTCAGCCCTTTAGCTAAAAAGCTCTTACTCTCCCGGAGGAAGGTGCAAAAGAAATGCCATACGAATTTTATGCTGATATGTCTGGATACAGAGAGAAAATCTTAAGCTTCCTTAAGCACACCTTCTTTGCGAGAAGATGCAGGAAGATAGCTTTCATTAAGTTTTCCCTGCTTACCGTACTGCTTTGAAACAGTTTTCGTGGCCCTCATGAACATCGAAAGAGTCCCATTGACTACATTTAAAGCGAAGCTCTGAATTCCCCGAAACTCTCCAGTTTCGCTACGAGCTTCCTCAATGACTGCCCGTAATTTATAGGTGAGTGGTAGCAGCACTTTCTGCTGCTCACTTGAACAGAATTTCTCTATGAGCACCGACAGACGCTGCTCTCTCTCAAACTCAGGCCGTGTAAGGAAGGCCACTCGCTCTTCATGAAACTTTTCTAGAGTTTTTAATAGCTCCTTACGCTTTTTGTCGAGCTCCTGAAGCCGCTCTGCATCAAAGCGCGTCACGCACTGTCGTTGCTGAGCGATAATACTGAGATATTTTTGATACGTATCGATTTCTCGCTGAAGAAGCGATGGTAGATGCCTAAATACCTCTGAAGATACGGACATACAATTCGTTCCAAAATATCAGAATATTCCCGTCACTTGAACTCTATAACGAATAATATTCACCTCTGATATTGAGTAGGAGGATCTACTCTCCCTCAGTATCAGAAGCATATGCAGCTGCAAAATGCAGTTCAGCTCCCAGCTCTCTCACGAACGCATCAGCTACGGAATCAGAAGGCGGATTATACTTCCCCGACTGAATCTGAATCTTTAGCTCCTCAACTCGCGCTCGCCGTTCCTGAGCGATTTGGTCAACACTCAGTTCACTCTGTATAAGCTTACTCAGCGAAACGTCTACACGGGCATCTCTCCGATCGTATCTGGCCTCAATATGATTCGTCGTATGAGGTCTCTCCGCGCCTCTCTCCGTTTTTTGCTTTCTTTCAGTCAGCGTCTCCGGCGATAAAGCACTTTTTCCTATCTTCATATTCCCTTCCTTGAGGACACCTCTTCCAGCACCTTACCGATGATTCCTTTCATCAGACCGATACTGGACCCTTACCGGTTAAGATGCGAGATCGACGTGAAACGACTCAGAAGTCCCCTCGCTTTTTCAGCTCCTCGAGCACCATATCCTTGATACCAAGGCCATCTCCACTCGATATATCACTCGCAATCTGTTCTTGAAGTAGCTCTTGATAGAGTCTTTCCTCGGAACTACCTGATAACAAACCGTTTTTTGGAACCGAATTCCACATTGATTTTAACATCTGCTGAACCAGAATTGACTCAAATTGAGTTGCCGCCTCTTCAGCTTCTCCCCGAGAAGCCTGTGCTGAGCTCGCCTTTTCAAGCTTCTTCTCAGAATTTTGCCACTGGACCCTATCGCTGATGGAACCAAGAAGATCCCCCCCTAATCCTAACTTGCTATCTGCCATCTACACTCCTCTTACGCATTACCTCAGGTACTCGGCACCTATTACATAATCACCAAGTCTGCCCTCAATGCCCCTGACCGCTGTAAGGCGGTGAAAATCGAGATGAGATCTCTGGGGGTCGCCCCAAGAGAGTTCAACGCATTCACCAGCTCTCCGAGCGTCACTTCACCACCGACGATACTGAGTCCTGATTGTTCCTCACCAACAGTGATATCGGTATTTGTCACAACCTGTGTTTCACCAACCTCGGCCAAGGCTCCTGGCTGAGAAACCTGATTCTCAGCTCTAATAGCAATGCTGAGGTTTCCATGCGCGAGAGCAACCGTACTCACTGTCACGCTCTCTCCCATTACAATAGTTCCAGTCTTCTCGTTAATCACAACTCTCGCCGGTATATCCGTCTCAATGGAAAGCTGCTCTAGTTTTGCAACGAAACCGATAGGATCAACTCGATATTCCTCAATAAGAGGAATTTCAACACTCGCACTATCAACAGCTACCGCAACTGGTCGACCGAGCTCTGTGTTAATTCTTTCGACCAAGCGAGTCTTCGTTGTAAAATCAGCAGAACGAAGTACCACTCGGATACGCTGACTCTGAAAGAGATCAAATGGAATTGAACGCTCAACCGTTGCTCCAAGTGAGATGTGACCCACGGTTGGATGATTTTTGACAGCTGCATCACCACCTGCCTCGATCGAGTACCCCCCAACGGTAACCGCTCCTTGAGCAGCTGCATATACGTTCCCGTCTGCACCCTTTAGCGGAGTCATAAGAAGGGTGCCGCCTTGCAGACTCTTTGCATCACCTACTGAGGAAATAGTTACATCGAGCCGGCTGCCAGGACGCGAGAATGCTGGCAAGGTCGCAGTAACCATAACACTCGCCACATTACGCAGCATCAATCCCTGCGCATCGACACTGAGCCCTTCCCTCTCCAAAAGGTTCGAAATCGTCTTCGTCGTAAAATTAACCATGATCCCGTCACCGGTACCGTTTAAGCCGATGACGAGTCCATAGCCATAGAGCTGGTTACCACGAACACCCTCAACATCTGCAATATCTTTCACACGCGCGGCGAACGCAGGACTGCTAAGACCCAGTAAGAGGATCACTATTGCCAAGTGCAACACCCGCATCTTCGATAATTCCCTCATATTCACTCTCTTTAGAAAGGCCAAATTTTATTCACGAGTCTTCCAAACCATCCCACGGACTGAACATCCCCAATGAGCCCCTTCCCGTAGTAATCTACGCGGAGGTGTGCAATCTTAGTCGACATAACCTCATTCATTGAATTCACATCCCTCGGTCGTACAAGTCCCGAGATAACCAGCACCTGCTCTTCATTATTTACAGCGATAATCTTCTCACCTTCGATGCGCATGGTTCCATTCGGAAGCACCTCAACCACCATAGCGGCTATTTTCGCCTGTAAACTTCCTTTACGAGTCGTCTCACCCTCGCCTGTGAACTCCGACTGAAAATCTGCATCAAGCATTGTTGCGGTATCGAGACCAGGGTTCTTCAACTGTAATGAATCAGTAAAGTTAAAGAGTTCCGTAATTCCGGCTAGAAAAGATGCTTCCCTCTTCGTTTCGGTATCGGCTTCCTTCGAACCCTGCGCCGTTTCTGAGACTACAACGGTAATGAGATCCATTGGCTGAAAGGCACGATGGTCCCGAAAGAGTTGGCTTCCAGGGCCCTGCATTCTCCACAATGAGGAGCTCGCTCCAGGCTCTCCGACATGAAGAGGTCCTTGATATGGTCGCACGTTCCGACTGTAGGATCGTGAGGCCGTGTAGTCAGTAGGCTCCTCTAGCGTTGTAGCCCCCATATTTGTTATCACTTCTGTTTGAGACTGAGCTTCAGCACCCCTATCATTTACAAAATGTAGCGAAGCTCTTGCATCTCTTGCATTGAGCGTTCGAAGGTGTGGCGAAGAAGCGTGATCAGAGACAGCTCCGCTAGGAGCACTCAAATTCTCTTCACGGTAAGATGGAGCAATAGTAACTCGAGATTGAGGGGCTTCCTCTAGACCCCGTGACTGAACATTCTTACTATACGAGAGTGAGGGAAGCTCTGGTCGCACGAGTTCTCCAGGGGCTAAACACCCTGACAAGGCAACTACAACAATGCTGGAACCTATTATTTTATCTTTCATCGTCTCACCTCTATCAGACCTTCGCTAAGCACC
>JBMTVV010000137.1:0-5628 GCA_049451755.1 Bdellovibrionota bacterium | reverse complement strand
CACGAAAAACCGAACCTCATCCTCACTATGTGTATGCTCAGAGTTAAACTTGTTTCGAAATGCATCTTTCTGGGGATGGTCCGGATACATGTTGACGACATCGTACGTCTTGTACCCTTGTTCTTTCATGAGGCGCTCAATCTCTGGTTTATACGCTGCGACAATCTCGTCTTGCCCTGCTTCTTGTGCAACATCAACTGCTGCTTCCCACCGTTCAAACCGGACACCATGTTTCTGGAGCTCTTCAGCGATAAGACTTCCCTCACACGTATCGAGCTTCGGAGACTCTGGGGTATTCTCATTATAAATACGTAAGTTACTCATGGTGGTCTCTCCTTATCAAAATGACACTACGAAAGTTTTTACTCACTTATTTTCGTTCAATGAAAAAGTTTGGGTTACTTCGTGAAAGTCTCTACATACCTGGTGGCGCCCCGTCGAGACCACGCGTGAACCTTCCTCTTCTCGTACCAGTTGACACGTTTGCATGCCAGAGGCTTTTGCTGCATCAAGTTCTTCTTCGACATCTGAGAGGAAGAGCACCCTTTCAGCAGGAGTCTGTAGAGTTTTTCGTATCTCTTGATACGCCTCTTCCGTCCGCTTATTGCCGATGGCGGTATCAAAAAAATGAGAAAAGAGTGGGGTGAGGTCTCCCTGTGGTAAGTGGCCAAAGAGGAGCTTCTGTGCTTCTACAGAGCCGGATGAAAAGATAGAAAGTATCATCCCCTTCTCGTGCCACCGGTGGAGGTGCTCGTTGGCATCTGGATAGATGTGTCCAAGAAGCTCTCCTGATTCATATCCATCTTTCCAGATAAATCCTTGGAGTTTCTTTAAGGGAGCTACCTTCTGGTCTTCTTGTATCCACTGAAGAAACACCGATGCGATCTCATCACACGATGGAGACTCAAGCTCTGAGAATGAAGCCGCCTCTGCCACTACCGTCTGAATGGGGCCGTGTGTCCAGTGAGTTTTTAGGTATTCATGGAGTTGTTTCGCGCTGTACGGAAAGAGCACCTCATGGACGAAAGAGATAGAAGTAGTCGTCCCTTCAATGTCAGTGACAATGGATTCAATTCTCTGCTTATCGGACATGAGTATCTCCATCTTGTTTCGCTCGATGCAGCTCGCACTCAAGGAGAAACTCAAAACCTTCTATGTGTCGCTTCGCTTCAAAAATACTCGTGCCCCATGCATAGAGCCCATGGCCTTTGAGGATAAAACCAGGGACCGGGGCGAAGTATGACCAGGAAGCTTTCAGTTCGTGATAGAGGTGTTCCATATCCTGTGTGTTTTCAACGAGCGGTAGTACGAGCGTCGCTTCATGTGTGGAACAACCACGGATACTTTTTTGCATCTCGTAGCCATGAAAGTGAAGGTGCTTTGCAGTAGTTCTCGAAAGGGTCGTTGCCGGAACGGAGTGAGTGTGAAAAACAGCATGAGCAGTCGGGTCTTGCGAATAGATCGCTGCATGGATAAGGGTCTCAGCTGAGGGCTGTACTGCAGATGTAGGAAGGCCCGCAGATGTAGGAAGACCGATAGCGTCAGGAAGTAGGGTACCGTCTTTGACGAAACAGGTAAGGAAGTCTTTCGGGGTAAGTGCTGCTTTGTCGACACCGGAGCTGGTAATGGAGAACTCATCGGGAGTAGTTCGAACGGAGAAGTTCCCACCAGTAGCTGGTGTGAGCCCGCGAGCGGCAAGTGGTGCTATCGCTTTACAGAGCTCATCGAGGTGTTCGCTATGGTCGTGAGTTTCGTGGCACATGCGAAAAATTCGTATGGTTTACAGTTGTTGGGGTATCATAGGCAGGCACGTAGTTTGAATCCAGCTTTTTAGCGATTTCTCTTTCGGGTTTTTCGTCTCTTCCGGTATCCTTTCACAGGTATCTGATATGACGGAGTATCAAGAGTCCTTGCAGGAAGAGGACATCCGTATTCAGGGTAGAACGGCTGGAATTTACAGAGAAATTCCTCATCTGCTCGTAAGAAACCATCGATGAAGTAACCATGCACCAAGTAGAAAACGCCCCTCAACTATACTCGCTCGTCTATGGTCGAGAAGAAATCGGAGATGTCTTCGGTACGTGGTTAGCAGCGCTAAAGCTACCTCGAGCCGGAGAGTTTGCAGAGGCGCTCCAGGACTTATACGAGAAAGTGCAGCATCCATTCTCTTTAGAACTCTTCTCTCAGAATCAGGTCGTGGAATATTCGATAAGTTGCCATGCTCGAGATAAAGAGCAGATGTTTAGTAGTATTCATTTGGTCTCGCCGAGCAGCCGCATTAATCTGAGGGCAGATTATACACAAGGTGTTCCGGAGGATGCTGTTATTCTGGCATCTGATTTTGGGTCACTGTGTTCGCATGTCATGCCGTACCTTACCTTCAAGCAATTGATGACCGATGTAATGTCACCTCTGGCGCACATATTAACACTACTCCCCGCACAGCAACGCTGCATCCTCCAGTTCGTTCTTGAACCGTACCCCGATACGGCACGCCGTAACTTTCGTATGCGGCTGAGTATGTATCACTGGTTAACGGTTTTTCTGAGAAATCCCTACCAGTGGTTTTGGCCAGGAACATACCAACGCCACCTCTGGGGAAATGCGCGTATGAAAGAACATCTCTTTCATGCAAATTTTCGTATTCTTCTTTGGGAAGAAAATCGACACCAAGGGGATGCGGTAATCAAGCAAGAGCAACTCGACTCACTTGAGCTTTCTATGCAGACAATCAACTGCCCGCTCCGCTATCTTGATATGCATGCTTTAGGAATCTGTGCTCGTCAAGCAACGCAGTATGGCTCCGCTGCGCTTAAACCCTTTCAAACTCGAGCTTTACACAAACCATTTGTTCTTACGAGTTCTGAGATTGCAACATTCTATCATCCCGTTCCTATTAAAAAGCATCCCCAAGTAAAGCACTTTCTCTCTGCAGTGGCCGCTCCTCCCCCTGGTTTCATAGGCGTTGCAAACCGACAGCAGTGGAGCATGATTGGTACGACGACGCATCAGTCTGAACACCATGAGTTTGGAATCTCCCGTAAAGATCGGAAGGGGCAGCTTCACATCCTTGGAAAATCAGGTTCAGGTAAGTCAAAGCTTTTAGAGCTGCTCATTCGTGAGGATATTGTTCATGGTAAGGGCTTTGCCCTTATTGACTGTCATGGTGACCTCACAGATGAGATTCTTCATGCTATTCCCGAAAGGAGAAAAGACGACCTCTTCTTGCTTGATTTTGCTGACAGTACTCTACCGCAAGCATTTAATCCGTTATCTCTTGCCCGGGGAGCTGCTCGCGAAGTGTTTCTCGATAAATTTCTCGATTTTTTGTCGGCGGATATTGGTGATGGAAACCCGACGGAGCGTGAAAAGCGCCTCTTGAAGCATCTCTTGCTCATTGTGGTCGAACAGCCGAATGCTACCCTCGCAGAACTCTTACAAGTGCTCATCGACCCTGATTTAAGAGGCGCGTTCATCGCAGGTAATAGCGAGCCGAGTGTAAGAGAGTTTTTCTCCTTTCACTGTCCGGACTTCGATGCGTTGCTGGGAGGAGACTTTTTTCTGCAACTTCGACTCCAGTTAGCTACACTACTTGCAACAAACTTTATTTCAGATGTCCTTCAACAAGAGCAAAGTATTTACGATTTTGCTCAGATAGTAGGAGAGCGAAAGCTATTCATAGCGCGGTTGCCAAAGCAGATGCTTGGGAGTGAGAGTACAAACTTTCTGGGCTCTCTCATTCTATTGCTCATTGACACTGCGGCTGAAAGTCTTAATGCGAGAAGAAAAGCTACTGAGGATCTATTTTATGTTTATATCGATGAGTTTCAGAACTTTGCATCGAGGAGTTTTATCCCTCAACTTTCTTCTGCGAGTGAGAAGCATCTGAGTTATACGCTCGCCCATCAAACGGTTGGGCAAATCCCTGAAGATGTTAGAGCTCTTGTAACGAGCAAAATACAAAATTTTATAACGTTTCAACTTGGGGGGAGCGATGCAGGTTTTATGAAGGACATCTTCTCCGAGCGATTTTCACCGACCCATCTCATGCAGCTAGATTTTCGACATTTCTATACTCGAATGACTATGAATGGCGATGTTACGAAGCCATTTTCTGGGAGGACGCTCGAGGTCGTCGAGGATCTTTCCGCGTCAAAGCGCGAGAGCCAGAGGGAGAGTTTTCGACATCGTGCTCTGAAACTTCTCCAAGATCGTAATGCAGAAGAGGTGAGTCGATGAGCTTTCTTTCTGAGGATCGAAAAACCTTCTGGATATTGTTTCCGCGAACGGATTACACAACGGCCGATGCGATGCAGGAGGCTTCACTGTCATTGACGATGTCTCGCCAGTGGGGGGAGGCCTCAGAGAATATCCTCGACTCACGCCCCGATCCGTTTTCTCTCGAAGTATACCTGGAAAATGGTCAGATTACCTTTGGATTCACCGCTCGAGGTCACAACATTGGTGCTATTCTGGGGATCATTTACCAGATCTATCCTGAGGCAGAAGTGAGAGAGGTTCCCGATTACTTTCAAAATCTTTCGGAAACTGATCATGTGGCGGTCGCAAACATGACATATAAGCGGTCAAATCTTTTCGGTGTAAAAACATATCGTGTGATTGAAGCAGATCCGATGCATCCATTTCTCAATGTCCTCGTCGAGCGACCGAAGAATCTCAGAATGCTCTTTCAAATGACGAGTCGAACACATTTTTCGGTAAAGTCGACCTACTATGGGATGGAGCTGGCGACGTGGATTCATCGGTTCCGAAGTCGGTTTTCGCCCCGTTACTGGGTGAAGAAGGAAGCTCGTGAACGCGAATCACAGGGTATTCATGATAAGGTTCGTGGGAACCTCATGTGGTCAAATATCCATGTTGGTTGTGTTCTTGATGGGTCAAATAGAACGCAAAGCACGCAGGCTATCCAGCAGGAGTTACAGAGACACATCGAAGAGGTTGTTGGTTCATGGAGCATTCTGAAGGATATTCACTGGAATTGGTTTGTCATGACAAACCTGAAGTTCGGTCACGATCAACTTCCCCGATTGTGGAAGCGGAGTGTCGGGAAGCGACGGCCGAATATGCAGATCGCAATGGCTGAACAGGCAGCCTTGTGGCACCTACCACGGAGGAGCGACACATTTAATTTTCGAACGGTTCATTCGAGGAAGTGGGGTCCGCCGCCTGACCTTCCTCGACCAGAGAAGGGCAGTGACATTTCGCCCGTCGGAAAGACTCACTGGCGAGGAACAGAGCTTCCCTTTGGAATACCTCGTAACGATAGGAAGCGGCACGTGCTCTTAGCGGGTCGTTCAGGAGTCGGAAAAACACCCATTCTTCAGAGGCTGATTCAGAGCGATATTGAGCACGGGTATGGATGTGCCCTGCTTGCGCCAGGAGATGAGATTTTTCGGGATACGCTCAGGAGCATCCCGAGAGAGAGATTTGATGATGTTGTCATTATTGATCCCACTGATATCGATTATCCGGCAAGTCTCAATCCACTTGATTTCGTCCCATCTCAAACCCGTATGCAGGTCACCTCAGAGATCCTCAGCATTTTTCGTCGGCGTTTCCCTCAATCGTGGAGTGCCCAAGTTGAAACGGTATGCATGTACCTCCTTG
>JBMTVV010000136.1:0-5709 GCA_049451755.1 Bdellovibrionota bacterium | reverse complement strand
GATCATATTCACGAATGTGATCGGAGGCCTCCGATCACATTCGTGAATATGATCACTATGCCGGCAAGGGCATCACCTTGTACAAACTTCATAGCGCCATCCATAGCACCATAGAGTTGTGATTCGCGCCTCAGCTGCTCCCGTCTTCGCTCGGCTTCTTGCGGAGCAATAAGCCCCGCACGGAGATCCGCATCTATGGACATCTGCTTTCCCGGAAGTGAATCAAGTGCAAACCGTGCTGCGACCTCTGAAATGCGACTCGATCCCTTCGCTATAACGAGCAAATTGATTACGGTGATAATAGCAAAGACTACTACTCCAACGAGGAGCTCTCCTCCAACGAGAAAGGTTCCAAATGATTCGATAACACGTCCCGCATCACCCTGACTGAGAATGAGTCTCGTTGACGCGACATTCAAACCCAATCGAAAGAGTGTTGTTAGAAGAAGAATCGTTGGAAATGCTAGTAGCTGAACAGCGCTGGGGAGATACAGGACGACAAGAAGGAGGAAGAAGGCCGACGCCAGGTTAAGTGCTAAAAGAAGGTCAAGCACAGCCGTCGGTAACGGCACCAATAGTAAAAGCGCGATTGCCAATACAAATAGTGATACAAACAACTCGCTATTTCTTGGAAACAATTTCCCCATTATATCTCCAGCACATCGAATTAAACTCTCCTGCACTTCACCACTTGCTGCTCATCTCGTCCAACAAGAAAGAACACTTGGCTCATGAATTACGGTCATCCGAAGGCATCTTTCATTTGAATTCCAAATCCGATTAATAAAATAATCAGAAAACCTAAAAATACGAGGGCGACAGGCCCCGTTGCTGCTATTTCAAGCTTCTTAATTTTTGCCTCAATTTTAGTAGCTCTTTGGTTGGCTACGGCGTCTGCTAGCTCATTTAATTGACGAGTAATCTCTCCCCCGTGCTTCGCCACCTGGGCAAGAGCCAAGAATGCATGTTTGAGATCTGACTGACCAGTTCGTACTCCTGTCTCTGTGAGGGCCTCTTGAAGCGAAACTCCTGACTTCACTTGAAACTGAACAAGACGCAATAACTCAGTTACGGAATTATGACTATCACGTTCATCCGCCATTTGAACGACACGAGCAATACACGGACCGACATCAAGAGAGCTACTGACACCGATCGCAATCTGCTCAATGACAAGCGGTAGGTAGTAAACGATATCCTCATGTCTTGATTCAGTGCGACGTTCGAGAATACTTATCGGGACTTGTATGCCAATCAAAAGTCCTAAAATAGTCATCACTATAATGAACACACCGCCAAATTTCAGTCCGATGACTAATCCAATAATAGTAAGAGCAAAGGGCGCAAACACTCGAACCTTCATAAAAGATGTTTTCGATACAGAGTCGAGCATCCCTGCTTGAAACATTTTATCCTCGAGTGTCAGTTGAACTTGTTTACTAGCTACTCGTTTTGCCTCCGCATTAATGAGATCAAAATCAGATTGAATAATACCTTGCTTGAGCGAGCTCCCCTCCTCACTGCCTTGCATGAGGCCTTGCAAAACGGGACGCTTTTTAGAAGCTAGCACGGCATAGAGCACTATCCCCAACGAAATGAGAGATGCCAATCCAGCAATTATTCCCAGTATAAGCCCTCTATCCAAGACTAACTCCCTTCCCTAGATCTTTATCTTCGTTACTTGAGAAATCCAAAAAATTCCAAGACAAATGAGCAACCCTCCAGCCTGCCATACTAGCCATCCAAATGGATCATTCACCGCCTCAACGATTGCTTGCGGATAAACGAAGTAGAGATACACTTCGAGAGCAGCTAGAATCGCCACAATAAACCAAATAGAACCACGTTGCATTCCGATAGCTGCATGCGCTGACATTCTAAAGTATTGACGTTTTCTAACCTGCTTTGCCAGTCGGTCAAGTGTGTTGGAAAGAGCCCCCCCTCCCACTCTCTGCGAGAGAAGAAGAGCTTGCACGAATAGCTCTATTTCAGGGTGAAAAATATCTTCACCGAAAGCTCCAATCGATTTCTCTTCGGGAACACCATACCGCACCCGAAGCATCATTGCCTCGATCTCTGTGCGCACAAGCGAACCGTTATCCAAGGCCTTAGCAGCGGACTCAAGAGCCTGCAGAGGATTCATACCCGTCTTTAATAATCCTACGAGCGAAAGCAGCATCTGAGGATAGTCGGCATCAAAGGCCTTAAATCGCTTTGATACGGCCCGGTTAATTGCCCAATTCATTACGAGAAAACCACTGAAGAGTGAAAATATTTGAATCACTAGATGAAAGAGTTGGCTTGTAATCGCAAATACGACCAAACTGATAGAGATGAGTGATACTCGAAAGATAACTGGTGACATCTTCCACTGAGCGTACTTTAACTTTTTCTCAAGAGTAAGAGCAGAGGACTGCCTCACTTTCCGAGACATCTCCTTATTCCTCCCTTCACCGCGTAAAGCGGGCGAATGGCTCGTGGTTTGCTTCTCTGGCGATGTTTTACTGCCAAGATTCCTCATCTGAACAGAAACGGTTGCTGATCGTCTTTTGCTCACCAGAAGGAGAAGCAAAACGCCTGCAAGAGCTCCGATAAGCCCACCAATGAGAACTATAAACGCAGCCTGATTCATATGATATCCTCAGCACCCGATGAGCGTTACTGCTTAAATCTCCCAGTGTTCTCAAATGACAACTCTTGTGGAGAATCACCTAAGTAAATCCCATCTGCTGCCAGTATCTCGTCATAGTTACTCGACCACGAGTCTACCCGCCAGACTGGATTCCTACCAGTTTCGATGAGGGTGAACATAGGCTTCACCTGAATCACACCCTCAACATAGTGTCCGACCTCTATGATCTCACCAACTCTCGGCTTCCCAGTTCCCTTCTCTCGGAAAAGCCAAACCACGCACTCAATCGCAAGAGCTATTTGCTGCCGAATAATATCCACCGACACAGACTTCTGCGCTCGCCCCAACAAACTTTCCAATCGAACAAGCGTTTCACGCGCATTCCGAGCATGAATAGTCGACATACCGACGTGTCCGGTCTGTGCACTTTCAAGAAATGCTTCTGCCGCATAGGGTGTTCGCATCTCACCAAGAATAACTCGAGTCGGAGTCATTCGTAGCGTTGTTTTGATATGCTCCTGGAGTGTAACCTCTCCGATACCCTCAACGTTAGCAGTTCGAGAAACGAGGGAACGAAAATACGGATGTTGAAAGTTGAGTTCAGGGGTATCCTCTACGGCGATGATGGACTCGTCCGGACCAAACTGACTCGCGAGACACTTAATGAGCGTCGTTTTCCCAGTTCCCGTCTCGCCAGCTACCATCATCGTAACAAGCCCACTCCTCGTAAGACTCGCGAGATAATTTACAATGAGAGGAGGCGCCACTTCATAGCTAATAAGACCATCCAGTGAGACATCTCTCACTCGAGGAATACGAATTGCTAGCAGCGGGCCACGACTTCCACACACACTTTCATGGACCGCACATATTCGGATACCATTCCCTAGCGAAGCATCAATAGTATGTTGCTGCGTCGACAGAGACTTTCCAAGTCGTAACAATAATCGATCAATAAATGCCACGTACGTCTGATGATTGGGGAACTGTAGCCCCGTTGATTCACTTACCTTACCTCGCTGCAGTACGATAGTTCGCCAGTCATAGACATGAATATCTGTTACCTCTTTATTATCGATGAGGGGCTGAAGCACACCCCAACCCATGATATCTTTTTGTAAATGGATAATGACGTTTGCTCGTTCGATGTCATCAAGAGTTTCAGAGCGTCTCCGTAAGACCTTATCGACCGCTGTGACAATGGAGGCCTCATCAATACCCTCTATCCCATCCTCTCCCTGAGCCTGAGAGCCGAAGTCACTTCCCAGCTCTCGTCGAGCTTCTCTAAGAACGGTATTTGCAAGTACCGAGAGCTCACCTTGGCTTGTATCACGTTGCGAAGATGTGGTGTGTTGACTTTGTAGTCGAGAGCTCATGGGAGTTGAAGTATGGGGAATTTGAGATGTCCGTCTAGAAAAGGACACTTGCTCTGTAGGGCGACCTTGCTCAGGACTGGTCTCAGTCGTAGGTGAAATAGGAAACTCCGTACCACTGAGAGTATTCTGACGAGTTGCTCTTGTTGAGAACAGACCAAGTATCGAGTCTTCATCACGGTCATTACTCATTTCCTAAACCCTCTCTCTATCATCTTAGTGATGAGCTCGTGCATGCGATTCACTCACACCCATAAGCCTCAATATATAGTCGGCATTTTCCCTCTTTTCATTAGATTACGCATAGAACGCTTCAGATGCAGAAACCAGAAACACCGTTTATATAGGGACAGAAACGGAATGAGCCGCTCAAAAGGGCTCGGCTCGTGGGAACAGTACCTAGTTTACCGAATCAGCTGCTACGAGCCGACCATTGACGAGGTAGTACTTTTTACCATCCACAATAACTGCCCCATCATTTTTTACAGGCTCTTTCACGACTGGTTGCCCTAGGAGGTCCTGAATCGTCACATCACCACGCCCATCCGACCCCCGAGTGTCATTGTCCCCACGAAGCGACAAGCTCAGCGATCCTGAGGAAGTTGCCAACTGGATCTTTTTCGCATCCTCTGCAGTTACAAGAAGGGTAACTGTATTGGGCACAATCCCCTCCGTCCCCTGCTGGTTCGTTGTCTGACTATCAGCAGAGAGAACCTCTGCATTCTCTACGATTGGAACGATGGCAGGTGCACCATTAATGCGAGTAGACCAGTTGACATCAACCCTTGCTCCAGGTCTGGCGAAACCACCGACACTTGTCAGCGAATCCGTTCGAATTGTTACCGCTCGGAACCCCTCCGGAATTTTAGCAGTAAGCACATTCGCGGGCCTAATCGTAGTGATATACTCCTTATGCAGCGGCTGCCCGGGAACGATGAGGGAACGTGCGAAACTCCCTTCTAACTCCTCATAACTTGTTACTGCTCGCTCAGACACTCCGACCTCTGGCCTTTTTTCCTGCCGGAACATGTGTGGCATCAAGGCAGTACCCGCCTCTATTTCTCTAACTGGCACCAAAACAGTAACCAACTTCATTGGAACCACATCTGGCTCCACAACGACCGGAGCCTGCGGCGCCTGTTCAGTTTGAAGCAAGAGAAATGTTGTCCCACTAAACAGCACAAAGAGGATGAGACCGATGAGCACCAGAATTCTCGTGCCGTCGCTCCTTCGTGAAGACTGCATTCCCCCAAACTGACGTGCCATAGCTAACAGACTCCCCTCTGTACCCAGCTACTGTCATCGAAAGATGACGTCAAAGAACCCAACAAAATACCAACAGACCGTTCAGACCGAGACCCTTATCTCAACGGCGCCACTATCTCAACGGCGCCACGAATATTATGTATTATGGCGTTGGTCCTGTAGGATCATCCGCACCCTTGCCTTGTATGGCACTAGCAACAGACGAGAGCTTCGTTGATACATTTTGACCCAAAAAGGTAACGGCCCCTATCGCTACGACTGCAATCAGTGCCACCAAGAGAGCGTATTCTACCAAACTCGCTCCGCTCTGACCGGATTTAATCTGCTTCTTCATCTAGCCTCCTTAGCAACTGAAAACACCACCGAACTACGGACTCTCGCTCAAATCACTAATTAAATAAGATGCAACCCGCGAGCACCCCGACAACGAAAACACGA
>JBMTVV010000135.1:0-5713 GCA_049451755.1 Bdellovibrionota bacterium | reverse complement strand
CTGTAAGTACTCCTCTGTTGGAACTGACTCCCATGGAATAATGGTGAGACCAGAGAGACGACGAAAACGTGACAACCCCTTTTGACTCCCTTTTCCCACAAGAACAAGCTCCCTCTCAGGCGCTCGTTCAACGACTTCGGGCCATACCTCAGTCAGGAACCATCGAACTGCCCCTCGTTCTCCAGGTATGTTGAAGTCTATAACAGACAGAAAGCGTCCAGGGACAGGGGTCCGCTCCAAGGGGGCTTCTGAGAAGCGATAGGCAGTTGGTAGGATGTGCTGCTGAATCCGTGGCAAAGCCTCTCGAAAGCGTGCGGCAGCTCGATCGGAGGGCGAGAGTACAGCTGTTACTTTTCTCAGTAACGCCAGCTCAAATTCCTTAATAAGCTCCGCTTGAGTCGCATTGTAATTCGCATAGAGCGTTCCTGAACTCTCATTTGCATTCCCTCTCCACCGATCCGCTTCTACTAGGGGAGCTCGGTATAGTACGGGTGGCATTTGCTCCGACAGTGTGATTCTCTTTCCATCAAATAAGTGAGCACTTCCTTCAAGACCATCATAGAGAACAAGATCCCAGTCTGGATTAATCTCAGAGTATTCACCCGAAACCCCCAGCTCTTTTAGCTTACGTACTCTTCCATCAAACAACGCCTCAAAGGCCTGTACAATACGCTTACTATAAAAAGGAAGATACGGAGCTGGCATCTTCGGAAGAATGAGGGACTGCCCAAGAAAGAGACACATCCGAGCAAAAGGCATTCGAGGTAAATGCGAACGGTGAAATACCACTGAATTAGTGACACCTAATTGAGCAGCTAATTCGGATGAAATGCTCAGCGACTTCTTCGTGGTAAAGGTAACAACATCAACTATTGCTCCAAGCTTTGTTACCTCACTGATGAGAATTGCTGTAGGGGACTCCTGTACACGTCCATCCTCATCAAGTAGCTCCGGAACCACCCAGAGAATTTTTGGTTGTCTATTCGAAACGGACATGCGCTATAACCCAACAGGACTTTCTTTATACTGGTATTAGTACGAAGGGGCGTTTCACACCGCAGCTCAATAACCCCCTGATCCACCTCCCATATATGTATCGCAGGTTCCGCCCTACTCCGGCAAGTCAGTTCTCTCTTGTTAGACTATCAAGTCAAAATCAGAGTAAAAGTACTCCCTGAGCCTTTCTCTATCAGCGGAGAACAGCATCTCTCCGAATTTCAAAACAGCAGACTCAATACCCTACCAGCATCGAGAAGGAACCCTTGTCTCACGCTCTATCCTCAGCCAAACTCTAAGAGTAGAATTCGCAGCTATGAGCGAACGACTCTCTGGCAGCATTTGGTGAGCGATATCTTTTTGCAGATTCTCACTCCCGTAGAGCACGCAAGCCAGCTCTCAATGAGAGAAGTCATAGAGGAGAGAAGATTCGTGAGAAGGAGCTATGGCCGACAATCATAATAACACTGATAATAATAAGGTCGTCATTCGAGGCAGTGCTCACTATCTCGAAGAGTATGAGCTCCCAGCAGAACGCTCAGAATTCATAGACGATTTCTGGGAGCGACTTTCTCCCTTCCTCCACAACCCAGCCCTCGCCGGCGTTCTCCTTATGATCGCAACTAGCGTTGCTCTTGTTTGGGCGAATTCCGCCTGGTCGGAATCTTATGAGAGAGTCTGGCATACCTACTTCGGGATTACGATCGGTGGTTACTCTTTGAAGTACTCACTTCAGCACTGGATTAATGACCTCCTTATGGCCTTTTTCTTTTTCGTAGTGGGCCTCGAAATTAAGCGGGAGGTGATCGCTGGAGAACTCTCAACGCTCTCGAAAGCAATCCTTCCGGTTGGAGCAGCTATCGGTGGAATGATTATCCCGGCACTCTTTTACGTACTCTTTAATCTCGACTCTCCCTATCAACGTGGCTGGGGAAATCCAATGGCTACAGATATCGCCTTCGCCTTAGGGATTCTTAGCCTCTTTGGGTCAAAGGTTCCATCTGCTCTTAAAATATTCCTCGCTGCGCTAGCAATTGCAGATGATATCGGTGCAGTACTTGTCATAGCTCTCTTCT
The DNA here is from genome assembly GCA_049451755.1 of Bdellovibrionota bacterium. Classification (GTDB taxonomy): domain Bacteria; phylum Bdellovibrionota_C; class UBA2361; order UBA2361; family RFPC01; genus RFPC01. The sequence goes on along the minus strand of JBMTVV010000135.1, from coordinate 3,641 downwards.
ACACAGAAGGTCTTGAGCTTTTCAAAGTCGTTAGTGGCTTCGGTTTCCTCGGAATACTCATCGTCTTTAATATCATAGGAGTACGCGAATCACTCCTCTACCTCATAGTTGGAGTTGGCGGAGTGTGGCTATCATTCCTCCTCTCTGGAGTTCATCCATCAGTAGCGGGAGTACTTGCGGCGTTTGCGATCCCAGCAAGAAGAAAACTGAATACCAAAGCTTTTTTAATAGCGGTGAAGCCGCATATGGAAGTGTTTGAACAAGAATTTAAGGACTTTCGAGCTTCCCAACGCTCTCCATTTCTCGATAAGCACCAACTGCGTTCCATGTTCATGCTTGAAGAAGCGTACAAGGCGGCCTCTCCCCCGCTACAGCGGATGGAAAAAAGACTGCATCCCTGGATATCCTTTGGTGTTATGCCGATCTTTGCACTCGCGAATGCGGGCGTGCCTATTGATACATCCAGCCTCTCTGGGCTTACGTCTCCACTTGGTCTCGGTATTATTTTCGGGCTGTTTCTCGGTAAACAGGTCGGAATCTTTTCCTTTACCTATCTGATGGTTAAGTTCGGTATAGCGAAACTACCGGAGCGGGTGAACTGGCTCATGATATATGCAATGAGCTGCCTTGGCGGACTTGGGTTTACCATGTCACTCTTCATTACCACTCTGGCCTTTAAGGGAAATAATCTGGCACTGGAAGAAGCAAAGCTAGCGATTCTTCTTGGTTCTCTATTGAGTGGAGCTTTGGGCTGTATCTGCCTCTTATATGCGTGTAAGCAAGACGCTATGTCTGAAGAAGGTGATAGTCTCCACTCTTAATTCTTGCGCGATTTCGAAACCGATATCATCACCGAAAAAGCGTTCATAACGCGGCAAAAAAGTCGGGAACAAGCGTGATAAAAAAGAGTCTATCGCGAGAAGAGCTATAAGCGGGATTCTGTTATCTGTAGCCATTCATCTAGGCGAACCATTGCTGGTACGCTCCTGCGGCTCTACCCGGAAGACACATCGCGAGCTACGACGTCACTCTTTCCTGTTACCCACGGTGACAATGCACCCACGGTCACAGTGAGGAGTGAAGCTTCCCTACTCGGCCTTGCTCCAGCTGGGGTTTACCAAGCCGGATGGGTTACCCCATCCGCTGGTGGGCTCTTACCCCACCGTTTCACCCTTACCGCAAGGGATTCCAAAGAGGAATCTCAGACGGCGGTCTCTTCTCTGTGGCACTTTCCCTTGATCACTCAAGGCCGCTGTTAACGGCCAACTTGCTCTATGGAGTCCCGACTTTCCTCCTGTCGACGCCTCTACGAGACGCCAACCGGCGACTACACGCCCTTCTCGGCGACAAACTCGAGAAGAAGGATACCATGACTTGATCTAAGAACTCCAGCAGGCGCTGATGTAGCGGAAAAAGAGTCATCAGCGACAAACTGAGAGGGCACTCGGACTAGCCTGATACCCGACCGCCCTCTTCTTGCAGATATAAAATGCGACCACATCCCCGACACTTTACGAGGTCTTTTCCCCTAGCAACCTGAACCATCATTTGTGGAGCGACCTGCATATAACATCCCCCACACTTTCCCTGCTGAATTCCGACAAGAGGGTCGACAGCATGTCGCTTACGAATTATGTCGTAGAGGCCTAAATGAGTCGGGTCAACCCTTCGCGCGATATCAGCACGTTGAGCTTCCTTTTCCCCAGAACGCTCAACGATGGCGTTACATTCCTCGTCAGCATTGGCCATGAACTCCCTCTGCTTCTCCCGAGCCAGCGCAAGGGCTTCCTTGGCTGTTTTTAGAGCTGCCTCAAGCGTCTCCATTTCCTCAAGTGTCTCTATCAACTTTTCTTCCTGAGCGGCAAGCTGTTTCGCAGACGCCTCAATTTCTTTTTGAGCCGACTGCTGTACCTTGTAATTCGAAAAACTAGAGAGAACTTTTCTCCGTTCTACTAACTTTGAATTTTCGTCCTGAATGCGTCGCTCTTCTTCCTCATAACGCTTTCGCTTTCTCTGAAGCTCTAGTGCTTGGTCATCATGGACCCGTTGTAACTGCTGAAATTCATCCACCTTACTATGACGCTCTTCCTCAATCTGTCGCTGCCGAGCGAAAAGTCGAGCGATGCTTGAGTCAAGTTCACTGAGCTGTATGAGTTGTGTAAGTACCGGGGATGTCGTTGAGTCATTCATATGAAAACCCTACCCCACTTTGACGCGCTCTCCAATGAAGAACCTCGTTCCTAGGTCAAAAATATACACCTCATTCAGGCAGCAGCCCCCTTGAATTCCTCCAACTTTGCAGAAGAGAGGGTATTTCAATGATTTTAACGAGCGGCTCGACCTGCGGGCGAAGTTCAGCTACAGTTTATCGACGATATAGCGTTTCTTTCATCTCGCTGATGTCTCTAGTAGAGCTCACAACGCTACGATAACGTTGTGGGAGCAATGATGGCACGATAAACGAGAGAAGTGCGCTAAAGATAATCTGCCCCTGTAGCTCAGTTGGTCAGAGCAGTCGGCTCATAACCGATTGGTCGGAGGTTCAAGTCCTCCCGGGGGCACTCTCTTTTTTCAGTCGGACAGGAGAGGTTCGAAGCTAAGAACATCTCTTGCTCAGATACAAAGACAACTCTGGAAAAGTCTTATATATAGATAGGAGTGTAGGTGGGATTCTCATGTGGAATTGTTGGACTTCCCAACGTAGGAAAGAGCACCATTTTTAGTGCCATTACCTCAGCAAAGGCTGCGGCTGAGAACTTTCCTTTTTGCACAATCGAACCGAACACAGGGGCTGTTCCCGTCCCAGATGATAGACTCTCAACTCTCGCGAAAATGGCAGATTCACAGAAGGTGATACCTGCACAGATTACTCTCGTGGACATCGCCGGACTCATTCGAGGAGCCTCCAAGGGGGAAGGACTTGGAAATCAGTTTCTCGGTCATATACGTGCGGTCGACGCCATTGTGCAGGTCGTTCGAGCCTTTAATGATGAAAATGTCATTCACGTTGATGGGGCTCCAAATCCGCTTCGAGACATAGAAACTATTGAGACAGAGCTCCTCCTTGCTGACCTTGAATCGGTTCAAAAGCAGATCGAAAAAGTGAGGAAACTGGCAAAATCAAATAATCAGGGGGCTAAGGCACTACTCACTCTCTTTGAATGGCTCGAAGATCATCTAGACAACTGACTCCCAGCACGTTCCTTTATACCGTCGGAAGAACATGAAGAGTACCAAGCTGTGACAGCCCAGCTTCTCACCTCAAAGCCAACCCTTTATGTAGCCAATATCGACGAGTCTCAGCTAGAGGCATTGAATAGTGGCGAGATGCCTGAAAACATTCGTTCTATTCAAGAGTATGCTGAGCGTCAGGGATCTTCTGTCGTTCCCATCTGCGGAAAACTGGAGGCTGAGATTGCAGAACTGCCTAAAGAAGAGCGAAAAGAGTATCTGGAGTCTGTTGGTCTTGAACGCTCAGGTTTCGATGGGCTCCTTCAGTCAGGTTATCGGTTACTCGGACTTCTCACCTACTTTACCGTGGGACCGAAAGAGGCGCGGGCTTGGACTATCTCTGCCGGAACCGCTGCACCACAGGCCGCCGGGAAAATTCACTCAGATTTCGAGAGAGGATTTATCAGGGC
>JBMTVV010000134.1:0-5717 GCA_049451755.1 Bdellovibrionota bacterium | reverse complement strand
AGAAGTACGCGGTCGATCGGTTTGGTAATGTAGTCATCCATTCCTGCTGCTAGGTACTCCTCGCGATCTCCCTTCATTGCATGGGCTGTCATAGCGATAATTGGAATGTGACTAGTCTCTTTTTCTAACTGACGAATCTCCTGAACTGCTGAGACTCCATCCATCTGAGGCATTTGAATATCCATGAGAATAAGATCAAATGATTCGTTACTGAAGCACTCAACGGCTTCCAGTCCGTTGTTCACCACGGTAACTTCATACCCTCTCTTCTCGAGTAGTTTTCGGGCAAGAAGTTGGTTTACGGCGTTGTCTTCAGCGAGTAGGATTCTTCCCCGTTCAAGTGTGCCTCTATCTTCAGCAGTAGTCTTTGGTAGTAATCTATGTATTTTCTGCGGTCTCTGGAACACAGCATTAAAAAAGAATCGACTGCCGGTTCCCGGTGCGCTCTCTAGCCCCATTGAACCACCCATGAGCTCTACGAGCCGACAACAGATAGAGAGACCGAGTCCAGTACCGCCAAAGAGACGAGTGGTGCTCGCATCTGCTTGGGAGAATGCTTGGAATATTCGTTCCTGTTGCTCATGAGGGATACCGATGCCGTTGTCAGAAACAGAAAAAGTAATTGGTAACGCTTTACCTGCGCTTTCATCGAGAGTGATTTCGAGCTGAATCGCTCCCTGTGGATTTGTAAACTTTACGGCATTATCCAAGAGATTCACGAGAATCTGCCGCAGTCGGTGGGGGTCACCAATAACGTCCTTCGGTATCGCATCGTCAATATGTACCCCAAACTGAATATCTTTGGAGCTTATTTTAACTGCGAGAAGTTTTGTAATGCGGTCTACGAGCTCGTGAAGGTTAAAAGTAATCGGCGCGAGTTCCATCTTCCCAGCTTCAATTTTGGAAAAATCGAGTATGTCATTAATGATCGTGAGCAACGATGAACAGGAGTCTTTGATGATATGAATGAGCTCTCTTTGTTCTGTTTGCAGCTGTCCATCGAGGACGAGATCTGCCATCCCAATGATGCCGTTCATGGGAGTACGTATCTCGTGGCTCATATTCGCGAGAAACTCACTCTTTGCTACGGTAGCCGCTTGGGCCTGATCTCGAGAGATCTCAAGTTCTTGAGATTGGCGGGCGAGAGCCTCAGCTTGCAGCTCAACTTGATTCTTTGACTCCTCTAGGTCCATAAGATACTGGTTGAGTTCATCTTGAATTTTGCACCGATTCATCTCTGCTCGATATGCTTCAAGAAGACTTGTTAACGTCGTTAGGAACGGTTCAAGTGCCTCTACGAGCTCCCAGTCATAGCCTCCAGGGCGATTCGCAATGCCAACCATCCCAATCATTCGATCGCCACTAAAGAAGGGGAGTCCAAGAAATGAATTAAGTGGGGGATGACCCTCTGGGAGGCCACCACTACTCGGATGTTGCAAGGGGCTATTGGAGAGTAATGCTTTCTGTGTACGGATGACATCTCCGAAGAGGGTGTCGAGATTACGGAACTCAAAACTATTTGGAGCATTCTGTTCATAAAAGATACGAGTTTCCTCGTTCCAACTTATATTCGAGATAGCATAGGTCTGCAGGTATGGTGCGCCATCCTCGGCATGTCGAATCTCACCAATAAAGCCGTATGATGAATCTGTGATGCGGAGAAGATCTTGTAAGAGATGGTCGAACTCATCAATATCTTTCCGTGAATTAAGAAATCGTAATTGAGCTTCTGTTATGGCTTGCAGCAACTTATTCGAGCGTTCTACTTTTTCCTGAATACGCTGTTCAATGGAGATATCTTGAATGGTTCCAAGATATCCGGCGATGCTCCCATGTTCATAGAAAGGGTTGGCCGTAGTGAGAACATGCTTCGTTATCCCATTTGGGTGCAGATAGCGGTGTTTTGCTTGAAATGTATCATTTGTGGTGACTGCCTGCCTCCAAACTTCATGGCTGTACTCCTGATCCTCTTGATGAATGGTCTTCATCCATGGAGCTCCTAAGCTGTCTTCTTCGGAGAGTCCCGTTATTTCCGACCACTTTTCGTTGATATACACCAATTTTCCAGAGGCATCGGTTTGGAATATACCGACAGGAGCAAGCGATGAAAGTGATTGATACCGCTCTTTGCTCAGCGTTTCTTTGAGCTGAATATTCTTTAATTCAGTAATATCCTGAATAGAGGCATGTATGAAACGTCTTTGGTCATCGGGGCGCTGCCGTATTTGGCCGCGGAAGTAGAGATGTTTCTCTTCGGTTTTCAGTGTCGCAAGCCGAAAACCAAACTCAACTCGATCTCCCTCTAGTGCTTTTTTTATCTGTGCGCGCCACAGCGCCCGGTCCTCTTTAGCAATGAGTTCCTCTTGCTCGACGAGTTTTGGAGCTGGTGCACCAATCGGATAATCGAAAATGTTGTAACACTGCTCGGACCATTGAACCTCTTGAGTCTCTACGTCGAGGGCCCAAATACCAATTTTCGCGATTCGCTGAGTTTCGCTGAGGAATAGAGCCTCATCCGTTGGATGGAATGATACCGATGGGTCGCTGGAGGATTCAGTGCGCCATCTGCGAAAAAGTGCGTGTATGGAACGTATCACGTGCATCATGAATCTTGCTTATCGGAGCGTTGGTTGAGTACGCCAGATGAGCTATCTGTAGCTGACTGCTCTTATTGCAAATTTAGATGCAATCGAAGGAGGAAAGAGTTCACTCTTCTGGGCTCGATTGAAGGGAGCGTTCTTCTTGATTATTTAGTGAAATCAATGATCTATAGAGCTCTCCATTGAGCTGCGCTTGCCTCTACCCACTTCTCTTAGAAATGGCTTCAGCCAGTGAGCACTTTCGTCGACTCTTTTTCTACGGGGATTCAGCCACTGAAGTGGTCGTAACAGGCGGTATGTATCTTTATTTTTCCATCCCCCTAACCACTGCTCTGAAGTGAGGAACTATGCGAACGGTACTCGTTATCGATGATGATATTGAATTTCGTGAGATTTTATCTTTAATGCTTTTAGAGGCAGGTTGTGCGGTTTGGGAAGCGAGCTCGACTGCAGAAGCTTTTCAGATTTTAGATCAAGAAAATTCCTTTGATTATATTTTCTGTGACCTCCATCTGCCGTTCACGCTCGGGAAGGATGCTGAGGAATATGAGTACAGTGAAGAGGTCGGAATTCGAACTCTCTCTGAACTTTCTACGGTGTATGGAGATACGGTGACCCTTGTTGCACTGAGTGCTGCCGAGGCGATTGATCGTGATCTTGTACGCACTCGTCTTGGCCATAAGATTCCGCTCTTGGGTAAGCCGATTCGTTCAGAGGTGTTGGAAGCACTTGTCTCTTCAGGTGAACCACAAATCCCCGTTAGCTCTGCAAAGCTTCCATGGGAAGACGCATTTCTCATGTAGAAAACCCTTCCGTATTGCTCCCTAGTAACCTGCAAAAGGTTCTTGAAGTGGGTAATAGAGACTCCGTCCTAGAAGGAACGGGAGCTTACAGCGAGCGCAGAAATGCAATCAGTTGTGTTCGTTCTTCAGCCGAAAAATTCATAAACGTACTTCGCGAGCCAGCAGCCTCACCACCATGCCAGAGGATCGCTTCTTCTAGGCTACGTGCTCTTCCGTCGTGGAGATACCGTTGCTCTATAAACGAGATAGCCTCAAGGTGGCCTAGTCCCCAAAGAGGAGACGTTCTCCATTCTCTCCCGGAGGCTGAAAATTCAGCTCGCTCGTCAGCAAGATCTTCCCCCATATCGTGGAGTAGAAGGTCTGTAAAAGGATGAATCGTCTGACCCTGGAGTGGTTCGATGTGATAGTCCTCACTCGTCGTTACAGTCATTTTATGACAGTCGTGGCAACCTGCTGTTTGAAAGAGATACTTACCCGCTATCACGGTCGGTTCTTCTTGATCTCGAGCAGGAGGGACTCCTCCGAGTGCCTGGTACAGGGTAAGCGTCTCTAGGTCGTCATCTTCTAACTCAATGCTACCATTCGCATCCGGAAAAAGGGTGTTTGTCAGCCCAATATCATGAAACGCGGCAGCAGCTGTCTGCTGTTGTAGTGTTGGATGACTTCCACGTGCTCCGAATCTGCCTAATTCAAAATTTCCTGTAGCCCGGTTCGGCACGTATTGAGGAACCCCAGAGATGCCATCGCCATTCACGTCTTCTGGATCGCTCCAAGCGAGTATCTGCTCTTCTGGGATAGCTTCCAGTAGACCAAGCCCCACAAGTCCTGGGCTCATTCGTAATGAAAATACGGTATCTTGTTTTGGAATCCCTTTCAGACGAAAGCGCAGATTTGGGCGTCGTAGAGAGAATGATGTTCCGTCAGGATATGTCCCAATGAGTGAGCGCCATCGGAGTCGAGGAAGTCTCCGAAAACGAAGAGCTCGATTCTGGCGTTGCTGTCTGGTGAATTGAACTTTCATCTGTTCTTCAAAGCCGGAGATCTGTCGCGGCGCTCCGGTCTCTGTAACTCCGCGATGGCCGAGCTTGATTACCATCGCACTCTTTCGACCTCTGTTGATTCTTACGGGGCCCTTACCGTTTTGAATATGGCAGGCACCACAACTTTCGTGAATGAAGTGAGGCCCAAGCCCAGTTTCTGGGACTCGTTTTGTATGAAAGAGAGAGAATCCTTCCAGTTGTCGTTGCTGACTTTGTGTTCCGACAACATTAGGTGCTGCCACTTGGAGGACTGATGCGAAGGGGAGAAATGATGTGAGCTCTCCGCCCAGAAGCGTGATGTCAGAAGTATCAGATGTGTCTTGTGCGTTAGCGATGAGGGGAAATGCCGCTGAAACGGATAGGAGGCACTGCAGGAATATCATTCGATATAGCATGTCTGTATGCCTATAACTGCGGAGTCTCGTTCTTAAATCTTTTTTGATCATGATTCCAGCAACAAATAGTCTCATGCTTCTTACTACGTCCTTCGTGGTGAATCCATTCCTCTCCAGGAAATTGATAGCAGAATTGAAGTTCTTAATCACATTTTTAAGGGAAAACGAAGGGCTGGCAGGAAGTTACGCCCAGTGGAGACACCGCCTGATAGTATAAAAGACTTGATGAAAGGAGGCTGAGAGAAGCTCAGCAAGGCGTACTAGCCAGCAGCAGATGTGGGAGGCGCATCACCCCCTGATGAGTCGCCTTTTGCCTGTGCGGCGGCTTCTTTTTTCTTCTTTTCTTCGTCTTTTTTGAGTCGCGTATAGTCGAGGTAGAAGAGATTTGCTTGAATGTTATCGGTGTTCGAGTACACATAAGCGAGGAAAAACTCTGTAATAGTGGCATTTCGGTTTGCGAGTTCCTCACCGAGACGAAGCACGAGCGCCATCCGGTGTTTATTCTCATTCTCGAAAGCCTCCCACCACTTACGAGCACTACCAGTAGTATTCTCCCAATCAAGCTTTGTCTTTACCTCCGTGAGCTTCTCAATGACTTGGTCGTCACTCCATCCGCGAGTGTCTGACACACCGGCTGGAAGTCCACTTCCGGCGCCACCTGCAGTCGCGGGTTGATTTCCACCTTCACCTCCGCCGACAACGGGAAGTGTCTCCTCAAACTGAATGGGGCCATCACGGAGCTGTAGCTCTGGAGCTTGCTCAGACGCACTGATGCGACTCAACATTTCAGGGATCTTAAAGTAGAACTCCATGTGCCCTTGGAATGGACGTGTCTCTGGTAGGAAGAACGTCATTATTTTATCAGCAGGCCGACCGATT
>JBMTVV010000133.1:0-5825 GCA_049451755.1 Bdellovibrionota bacterium | reverse complement strand
TCTCTGAGTGCACTGACACGAGCCACCCGACACCTCATGGGAGAGCAGGGCATCTCACCAACTGCTGTTGAATAGCTTCGCTGAATCAGTCGATGAGCAACCTACTCGGAATATTCCTCAACTGATGGACAGGTACAGATAAGATTCCTATCTCCGTAGCTATCTTCAATCCGCCCCACTGAAGGCCAGAATTTTGAGTCATGAGTCCACGGTGCCGGAAAGGCTCCTACCTCACGGGTATAAGGACGATTCCACTCTTCAGCCGTGACCGCACTCGCTGTGTGAGGAGCATGTTTGAGGGGGTTATTATCCCGTGGCCATGTGCCAGCCTCAATCTGCCTAATCTCCTCACGAATAGAAATCATCGCATCACAAAATCGATCGAGCTCTGCTAAAGACTCACTCTCCGTGGGCTCAACCATCAATGTTCCCGCGACTGGCCACGACATAGTCGGAGCATGGAACCCGTAGTCCATTAAACGCTTTGCGATATCCGCCGCTTCTATTCCAGCACTCTCTTTCAGTGCTCGCACATCAAGAATACACTCATGCGCTACCAGATCTTCGTTCCCTCTATAGAGCACTGGATAGTGGGACGAGAGTCTTTTCGCGATATAGTTTGCATTCAAGATAGCAACTTCAGTTGCTCGCTGCATACCACTTGCGCCCATCATCGCCATGTACATCCATGATATCGGGAGAATACTCGCACTGCCCCACGGTGCTGCACTGACTGCACCAGAGGGACGACCCAAATGAGTAGTTGCATAGCGGTGCCCAGGAAGATGCGGTGCAAGATGGGCCTTCACTCCAATCGGCCCCATTCCTGGTCCGCCACCACCGTGAGGGATACAGAACGTTTTATGGAGGTTTATGTGGCAGACATCAGCTCCGAAATCACCTGGTCGAGCAATTCCGACAAGCGCATTGAGATTTGCACCGTCTAGATACACCTGACCACCACGCGCATGAATAATGTCACACACCTCCCTCACCCGACTCTCAAAGACGCCATGAGTCGAAGGGTAGGTAATCATAAGCGCAGAGAGCTTGTCTTTATGTGCCTCTGCTTTCTCTTCAAGATCAGCGAGATCAATGTTTCCTTCATCATCACACCGAATGATAACAACCTGCATACCGGCCATAACAGCACTTGCTGGATTTGTACCGTGCGCAGAGACAGGTATGAGACACACATTTCTCTCCGACGCTCCGTTGGCAATATGAAATCCACGAATTGCCAAAAGTCCTGCATACTCGCCTTGAGAACCCGCATTGGGCTGGAGAGAGACAGCATCAAACCCTGTAATCTCTGCAAGACTCTTTTCAAGGTCTCGGAAGAGTTCGTGGTATCCACAAACATCTGACTCCGGCGCAAAGGGATGTACCTTCGAGAAGCCAGGCATGGTAACCGGGATCATCTCACTCGTGGCATTCAATTTCATCGTACAAGAACCGAGCGGAATCATCGAATGAGTGAGTGAGAGGTCTTTTGCCTCAAGGCGCTTTACATACCTGAGAAACTCACTCTCTGAGCGATAGAGATGAAAGACCGGCTGTTTGAGAATCTCCTCATCCCGAAGCATGTTCTCAGGGAGCGCAGCTCTCCCCTCTGGAAGTACCTGGATGTTCTGACCAGTAACTACCTGCGCAAGGAGAACCACCTCTTCAGATGTCGTTGTTTCATTGACCGAGACTCCAATTCGACCATCATCAAAGTATCGAAGTAGAACATCTTGCTCTTCCGCACGACTACGAATCGCTGCCTGCTCCTTCGGACTCACGGTAGCAACAATCGTATCAAAGAATCCGCCATCTCCTACTAATTCGATTCCTGCCTGCCGGAGAAGCCCTGCCAGTTGCGTTGCTCTCTCATGCACCTCTGTAGCAATTCGCTTTAGTCCCTTCGCTCCGTGATAGACAGCGTACATTCCCGCCATTACAGCAAGGAGAACCTGAGCAGTACAAATATTACTCGTCGCCTTCTCCCGCCGAATGTGCTGCTCTCGCGTCTGTAGTGCGAGTCGTAACGCCGGCTTCCCGGTAACATCCCGCGAAACACCGACCAACCTACCCGGAATCGATCGCTTATAATCATCCCGCGTTGCAAAAAATGCAGCGTGTGGCCCACCAAAACCGAGTGGCACCCCAAACCGTTGCGCAGAACCAACTACAATATCAGCACCAAAGGAACCTGGTGATTTGAGCAGAAGAAGTGCAAGGGGATCTGCACAGACAGTAACAAGCATCTGCTGATCATGCGCACCTTGGATAAAGGCAGAAAGATCGGCGACTTGCCCCCCAGTTTCCGGGTACGAAAGGAGTGCTCCAAAAAACTCTCCACTCGGAACAAACGTGCTCCAGTTACCAACGTCGACCTCTATACCCACTGCCTCAGCGCGCGTAATCACCACATCAATGACCTGCGGGTGGCAGTGGTCTGCAACGAAGAATTTTTTAACTTCTCCACTCCCTTTCTTACTGCGAATTCCATAGCTCATGGTCATCGCTTCCGCTGCAGCAGTTGCTTCATCGAGCATCGATGCATTCACGATTGGCAATCCCGTCAGTTCCGAGATCAACGTTTGAAAGTTGAGCAGGGCTTCGAGTCGTCCCTGTGATATCTCAGGTTGATACGGAGTGTACTGCGTGTACCAACCAGGATTCTCCAGAATATTTCGGACAATAACCGTTGGAGTAATGGTGTCATGGTATCCAAGACCGATGAATGTACGTCGAGTGGTATTGCGCGCTGCAAGAGAGGAAATTTTAGCGAGCGCTTCACTTTCCGTCATCGGATTCTCAAACACCTCTGACTGAAAGGCTCCTTCCAGTCGAATAGCAGCGGGGATAGCGACATCTATGAGAGCTGCTAACGACGGATACCCGACAGTATCGAGCATTTTCTGGACCTCGCTAGCATCCGGTCCAAGATGACGTGACGCAAAACCAAACTCAAACGCTTCAGCGTGCGCATCATTCGACATATTACTTCCTTCCCCGGTTCTTTCCCCTTGTTTCCAAGCTGCTTGCCCCACGAGCATCTCCCAAATAATCAGCGCACCTCAGTCCATTCCTTCGCAGGTGCTCCCCTTCCGCACTCACTACATCCATTCAGTATTTATCATTTACCGCTGTACCATACTCGCGTACGCTTCAGCGTCCATGAGATCTTGAAGCTCTTCAACTTGAATCCCTTCAAGCTTTACGAGCCACCCACTTTCATATGGGGCTTCATTCACCTGCCCCGGCTCATCCGAAAGCACATCATTGACCGCGACCACTCGTCCACTAATTGGGGCGTATACATCAGAGGCTGCCTTCGTTGACTCGACAACACAGAGGCTATCACCTTTTGAGAACTCTGAGCCAATTCCTGGAAGGTCTACGAAAACGACTTCTCCTATCTCTTCTTGCGCAAACTGCGTAATTCCCATAGTCGCACTCTCACCATCGACTTTCACCCATTCGTGATCTTTCGTGTACTTTAGCTCTTTTGGAAAATCCATCTCTTCATATCCTCCACTTATGTATCAATACTTATGAACAAACACTGCTGAAAATAAATACGGATAAATTAACTTTCAAACGTACTCACCCGATAACTTACCACTCTTCGCTTAGCTCGATTTCCGGTAGAACGGAGTCTGTGCGACACGAATTGGAAGTTCTTTACCACGGACGACAGCCCGCAATTCCCTCCCGACATCCGCTTCTCTACGCGCAATCAGCATCAGACCAAGGGCTTTGCCTTCCCTTTTCCCCACCGTTGGTGTTCTCGTTCCACTCGTGACAACGCCAACGGACTCGCCACTTACGGTAAGAATCTCAGTTCCTTCGCGAACAATTCCCTTCTCTTCTACAAAGAATCCAGCGAGCGTGCGCTTCGCGCCTTCACTTTTTTCCCGCTCTAGCAGAGCACGACCAATGAAATCGCCTTTCTTCTCAGGCTTCACAATCCACCCAAGCCCTGATTCAATTGCTGATATCTGCGGCGAGAGCTCATGTCCGTGGAGCGGGTAACATACTTCTAAGCGAAGGCTATCTCTGGCCCCAAGCCCACACGGAAGCACGCCCAGATCTTCTCCTTCAGCTAACAACGTAGCCCATAGTTCAGCGGCCATCTCGGGCGTAACAAAAACTTCTACTCCATCTTCCCCCGTGTAACCAGTGCGTGCGATAATCACTGGACTTCCACGCCACACATCTTTCATGAACCAAAATGGCTTTAGTTCACTCCCGAAATTCTTCTGAAACACCCTATCAAGAAGCGTGAAAGCTTTCGGTCCTTGCACTGCAATCTGCGCATACTGGTCACTCACGTTTGTAACCGTTGCATCTTCCCGTTCGTGCTCTTTCAGCCACGCGAAATCAATATCAGCGTTAGCAGCATTGACGCAGAGCAAAAAATGTTCGGCTGAAAAGCGATAGATAATGATATCATCGATAACCCCACCTTCTGGATTTGTGAGGGCTGAGTACTGCGCCTGACCATCTTTAATATTCTTCACGGCATTACACGTTACGTAATCAAGATACGAAATGGCACCGCTCCCTTGGACCTCGATTTCACCCATGTGGCTGACATCAAAGAGTCCGACATTCTCACGGACACAATCGTGCTCCTGAACGAGCCCCGCTGGATACTGAACTGGCATCTCCCACCCAGCAAAGGGCACTATCTTACCACCAGATGCAAGATGGCTTTCGTATAGTGGCGTACGCTTTAAATCACTCATGTTCGGTCTCTCGTTTAAACGTCTCTCCAACAGTTCCCACTTCTTTTGAGTCCTTACACTCTTCCTCTATCGCTGTTCTCTAGCCCTCTTATGAGCACCGAGCCTCCGGCTCTCAAGAGCACCGAGCCTCCGGCTCTCAGGAACAACGAGCCTCCTGTGAAGAGTCAGCTTGCAACCTTTGTTCATAGGCCCGTAACGTGTTGTGCATGAGCATTATAACCGTCATCGGACCAACCCCTCCCGGGACTGGGGTAATAGCTCTCGCTTTCGAGGCAACATCTTCATATGCGACATCTCCAACGAGCTTTCCAGCGGCATTTCGATTAATCCCGACATCAATCACGATTGCCCCTTCTCGAACCATATCACCTGTGACAAATCCCTCTCGCCCAACTGCAGCAACAACGATATCCGCCTCTCGAACCACTGCATTTAGATCTTCAGTCCGAGAGTGGGCAATCGTAACAGTGGCGTTTCGCTCAAGGAGTAAGAGTGCTGCTGCTTTCCCAACAAGAATAGAGCGGCCAATAACGACAGCACGTTTCCCACTCAGATCACTTTCCGGAATCAGTTTTGTCAGTTCGATTGATTCATCAAGTTCACTTCCAGCTTCGACAGGCGCGTAAGCAAGATCAATTAATCGCATGAGTCCAGAAGGAGTACACGGTCGAAGCACCCCTCCGCCTCTCATGAGAAGCCCCTGGTTGAGTGGATGCAACCCATCGGCATCTTTCTCCGGGCTGATATGGTCGAGCATGAGATCTGCATCAAGCGTTCCGGGGAGTGGAAGCTGGAGGAGAATCCCATCGATTTCTTCATCGGCATTAAAACTATTAATCACCGCGAGGAGTTGTTCCGGCGATGCATCATGCGACAGACGTTGTTCCTTCGTCACGAAGCCACACCGCTTCGCTACTTGCTCTTTTCGTCCGACGTAGGCAAGGGAAGCTGGATTATCGCCGACCAAGATGACCCCAAGACCAGGAGATCTTCGCGCACCTGACTGAAGAGCACACGAAACGGAATTCGCAATAGAGCGCTCGATCTGTAGGGAAAGCCATTTACCGTCTAAGATTTTTGGAGCCA
>JBMTVV010000132.1:0-5844 GCA_049451755.1 Bdellovibrionota bacterium | reverse complement strand
AGTGCAACACGGCCGACGGTTATTCTCAGTCATCTTCAAAAGATGGTGGAGAGCTCGCTTGAAACTCTCTGTTCCTCGTGAGACCTTTAGTTGGAGATTCTACTAAGGAGAACTCCCCTGGTGAAGCAAAGTCGTACACTTCTCGCTGTCTTTCTCTATTTTTTTCTGTCACTTTTTTTGACAGCCTTCAGTGTGCGCAATCCTGAGGTGGGTAAAGTTGGTTCCACTATCTTTCAATTCGTAGCTGCTCCCATTGAAAAGACTACTGTACGCGCGTGGCAAAATGTTTCTGGTCTTTGGGATGGATATCTCTGGCTTATTGGCACGCGAAAGGAAAACCAACTGCTTTTGAAAGAAG
Source organism: Bdellovibrionota bacterium (assembly GCA_049451755.1). Taxonomy (GTDB): domain Bacteria; phylum Bdellovibrionota_C; class UBA2361; order UBA2361; family RFPC01; genus RFPC01. The sequence continues at coordinate 5,486 of JBMTVV010000132.1, read as the reverse complement.
TCGCCCGTTTAGAATCGGAAGTTGTAAGACTGAGAGAGCTCTCTCAGGAATCACAGGCTCTTCGCGAGATTCTTGAACTCAGGAAGCAAACGGGTTTTGGAGGCGTTGTCGCTTCCGTAATAGGTGCAGATCCCTCTGGATGGATTCAGAGTGTAACTGTTGATCGGGGAACCAGTGATGGCATTAAAACCTCAATGCCTGCAGTGCTGGGGGGTGCAGTAGTTGGCCAAGTACATACAGCCTCCTCTACCGCATCGAATATCCTTGTGATCACTGACCGTTCCAGTGGCGTCGGGGCGCTCATTCAACGCTCAAGAGCAAGAGGAGTCGTTGTTGGTTCAGGAGGAAGAGAGTGCTTGATGGAGTATGTCCAGAGCACTGAAGATGTTGCCGTCGGAGACACGGTGGTAACCTCTGGACTAGACGGCGTCTATCCGAAGGGTCTTGAGATTGGCACCGTCGTCGAAGTTCGAACCCAGCCTGATGAAATGTTTCAAAAAATTCGTATTGAGCCTACAGTCGATCACAATCGACTCGAGACGTTATTTGTCCTCACACGCTATCAATAAGTAATCATTATGACGCATCTTCGCCTCTTTGTTGTAGCAATCTTTGTAAGCACGATAGCTCTTGTAACTGAGTCCGTTCTTCTTGCTATTGGCCTTCCAGTGGAGCTGAATCCGGAACTTGTACTTGTTTGCGTGGTATATCTGAGCTTCTTTCAAACGAATAGCTACGGAGCTTTTCTAGCCTTCATGTGCGGACTTATGATTGATATGAGCTCTGGACACCTCTTGGGACCCTGGGCTGGGGCTTATGTGCTAGCATTCGGTGCTATCTCAATTATATCAGATCGAATCTTTGTCGAGTCGAGTATTTCCCTATCGACCGTAGCCGCGCTCCTTACGTTGCTCACACACGTCATTTACCTCCTCATATCCATGGATTCATTCTCAGAGCTGTACTCTGCCAGCATGCTCCTCTTCGGCAAAGCCTTGTGTACGGCCTTCGTGACACCACTTTTTTTTCCTCTCTTACGAAGAGTGCTACGATTCTCCCAAGGAGAGCCGAGCACAATGGGCCGGATGAGACGTACTATTTCCTCCCAATAGAGAGCTCAATAGAGAAGATACATGTATTCTAGCTATGAGAAGATTCCAATACTAATACCCCCGAGAATTTACGTATTCCTCATTGCACTCTTATGTGGTTTTTTTCTCATCGCTGCGCGGCTCTGGTATCTGCAAGTCATTAAGGGAGCCAGCTTTGCCGAGCAATCAAAGAACAATCGCCAACGGACAGTCTCGGTTCCTCCAGCGCGAGGTATTATTCGAGATCGACTCCAACATCCGCTGGCAACCAACCGACCCGCATTTAATATTCAGATGTATCTCCAAGAGGTCCGAGAAGTCGATAGCACCCTCGAACATCTCGCCAATATTCTCGAGATCTCATCGGACACACTTCACGAGCGCCTCGCGAAGCAGGGGGGGCCTCGTTTTCGTCCCCGAGTGCTCTTACGAGATGCATCTCGCGAGCAAGTAGAGCGCGTGCTGTCAAACAGACTCTCGCTTCCCGGAATTTCAGTTGGTCACTATCCCATTCGCTTCTATGAGTATGGTTCGCTCGCAGCGCACGTTATCGGACATGTCAGAGAAATCAGCAAGGGCGAACTCCTTGAGCCTGATTTTCGGGGTTACTACCAGCGAGGAGATGTCATTGGAAAATACGGGCTAGAAAATGCGTGGGAGCTTTATTTGCAAGGGCGACGGGGACGAAATAGTTTTCTCGTGAATGCCCACAGTGTAAAAATCCAAGATCTCCCAGATCAAACGAAAGCTATCCCCGGAAATATTCTGCAACTCACCATTGACCGAGACATTCAGCGCGCGGCCGATGAGGCGCTTGTAGGCCAGTGGGGAGCTGTTGTTGCAATGGTACCACAAACGGGTGAAATTTTAGCACTTGCCTCGGCTCCTACTTTTGACCCCAATATTTTTACCGGCGAAGTGACCCAAGCTCAGTGGGATGCACTGACGAAAGGACGAGAACGAACCCTTACAAATCGAGTCGTTCAAGAAGTCTACCCTCCCGGCTCCGTCTTTAAGACATTTCTTGGAGTTGCAGGGCTCGAAGAAGGACTCATCACCGAAAAAACAACTGAATACTGCCCTGGATTTCACACGGTCGGAAACCGAACCTTCAAATGCCACAAGCGTGATGGGCACGGAACTGTAAATTTACAAAAGGCGCTTACCGTCTCGTGTGATGTGTTCTTTTATATTCTGGGACAACGACTCGGTATCGAGCGTATTCATGACTATGCATCGCAATTTGGGCTTGGAGAAGTAACAGGTCTCGACCTCGTACAAGAGTCAAAAGGATTAATTCCATCTACTGAGTGGAAACGAAAACGATATGCTGGGACCGATGAGGCACGATGGTTTCCAGGTGAGACGCCCTCCGTTGCTATCGGCCAAGGGGCGACCTCTGCTACCCCCATTCAATTAGCTGTGGCGATGTCCACCCTCGTAAACGGGGGAACTCGATATCGTCCTTATTTAGTGCAAGGGGTATATTCCAACGATGGAAAAACGGAAAAAGATTCTTTTGGTCCAAAAGCCGTAGGACAGCTCACGATCGATAAGAGACACCTTGCCCATGTGACGAAAGTTCTTGAGTCCGTTGTTCACGGGAAACAAGGAACCGCTCGGCTAGCCCAACTCCCTTCAGAATGGAAGATCCAGGTTGGAGGAAAGACTGGGACCTCTCAGGTGGTGGCACTGCAGTCAAAAACCGAGAGAAGGGAGCATGAACACCATGCGCTCTTTGCAGGGTATGCACCTGTAGGGAATCCAGAGATCGTCGTTGTTGCTGTAGTTGAACACGGTGGAAGTGGTGGAGCGGCAGCTGCACCCGTCGTACGTCAGGTACTTGAGGCGTACTTCATGAAAAACCGGGGACTCTCATCCGCAAAGTCTTCGTCAAGGGAACACGCTCAAGGAGAGCAGTAGGACTATTGAGATATGATTCATACAGTAAAGATATTTACGAAATCTCTTGATTGGCTCATCATTTTGCTCGCCGGCATCTTGCCGCTCATTGGACTTGCGGTCCTCTATAGTGCCAGCTTCGATCCTGACATTGAACGTCCATTTCTCTTCTGGTCTTTTGGTAGCCACCTTGTTTTTCGACAACTAAACTACATCCTTCTCTCAGTCGCGTTCATGTTTATCATTGCTGCGATTCCGCCCCGTCTCAGCTATCGATTCGCTTACCTTGCATATGGCGGCGCACTGCTCCTTCTCTTTTCCGTTCTTCTCTATGGCAGCATTTCAAATGGCTCAAGGCGCTGGCTACACCTCGGCTTTCTAAACCTTCAGCCATCGGAGATTATGAAAGTTGGAGTCATACTCGCTCTTGCACGGTACCTGTCTCGAGTGCCGCCGAAAGATCGAGCATACACCTTCAAAGAGCTCGTTATCCCAGCAAGTATTGTCTTCGCTCCGATGCTCATAGTGCTGCAGCAACCAGATCTTGGGACCGCTCTATCCATTGGTGCGATTGGTGCCGTCATGATTCTTTTCATCGGAGTTAAGCGCATTGTCCTCTTTGTTCTTGCAATCGTAGGCAGCATAGGGACAGCCGTCGCGTGGATTTGGCTCCTTCACCCCTATCAGAAACGCCGAGTCCTTACGATGTTCAATCCAGAAGCGGATCCCCAAGGTTCTGGTTACCAGATCATTCAGTCCAAAATTGCAGTAGGATCCGGGGAGCTTTTCGGGAAAGGGTACCTCGAGGGCTCTCAGACACGACTCGAATTTATCCCGGAAAGAACTACTGACTTCATATTTTCTGTGTTTGCGGAAGAATGGGGCTTTGTGGGCTCACTTATTATTCTCGGCTTATATCTCTCATTACTTGCACGAGTCCTCATACAATCAGGAAAAGTAAAGGAATACTTCGGGGTACTCGTAATTGTGGGTATTGTCGGGATGATTTTTTTTCATGTTTTCGTAAACCTCGGAATGGTTGTAGGATTTCTACCAGTGGTAGGCTTACCCCTGCCGCTTATGAGTTATGGCGGATCCTCACTTCTTACAACTTTCTTCTCAATTGGGCTTGTGCTCTCTGTTACGGCACAAAGAAGTGTATTCTCCTCTCGATAGAAGATCTCTCGTATGACATACGCGCGCTGTCTCATCCTTATATGCACCCTCTTTGTAGCAGTTCATGCTTACGGTGAGGCCTCGCCGACAGTACAGCTCGTGAACGAAACCCACACTGCTGTAACATTTCCATCAGAAGCTGCGCAAAAAAGCCTGAAGGAAGAGCTCCTGGAGCGCACGACGACTGCCCGCAGACCACTCATTATTAGGGAAAGCGAAAATGCACCACGAGCCAAATTTATCTGGGAAGTTGCAAATATAGAAAACCAGATTCATCTTGATGAGCTCACCTTGGACTTCCAGGCAGAACAGAAGAGAGACTCTCGTAGAGAGACATTCTCTGTAACTCTACGATATGCAGATGGAGCTCTGATTGTCATCCACTCGAAGCCATCAAGCCCACAGTTTATAAATGGTGTGAAGAGTATTACCTCAGGGGAAGATAAGTCGCATTGGGGTGGATTTATTTACGGACAAGAAGTGCCTGGGGTTCTTTTCATAACTCCTCAAACAACGGAAAAATCAGGGTTCCCAGTCCTACTCTGTCCTCGCTTTGGCATTCAGCAAAATGGTGCCCTTGTCATTCAGGGGAAGGACCCAAATGTCTCCCTTCTCGGTGTCTCTGGTCGCGTCTCTGGTGGCATCCATGTGGATTTTCCAACAAGCTACACCGCAGGCTCCGCGTCTATTCGATACACATCATTACGAGCACCAGAGCCTGAGATACGAGAAGGCATGATCATACAAAATGATCCCTCATTTTCATTTCTCTACCGTGCAAGTAAAACAACGCGAGAATCACCTCCTGAAAAAAATGGAGAAACCCCTATTGGAATCCTAAGCGATCTACGACTTGCCAATCCAGCCGGATATGAAGCTCAGATTCATCTCGCCTCTGTAACGTGGATACACGAAGTGACGCCAAAACCTTCGGAAACATTTCGTTTTATGCAACAAGGGAAAGTGCGCCAAGAAGAACTCGGTCCTGGCATGTGTCTACATATCTTTCCAGCTGAACAGAGAATGAGTGAATATTCAAACTCAGGAAATGCAAATTAACGATGGGATTAGCGCTCCCTTAGAGAATACGCTTCATCAGTCTGAGAAGCATAGAGTAAGAGCGTTTCCCCTCAGTGAGTGAATATAAAAGTAACACCTACTTCTTAGGACTCAATGCCTTACTGATTTCTTGCCCAAGTTCTTTTGCCCACTTCTCTGCGATTCCGCCAATCTCACGTCCAAGGTCTCGTGAGCCACGCTGGATTCGAGAAAGGATCAGGCTGGGAGATCTCGCTGATTCCAAAATCAATACTCTTT
>JBMTVV010000131.1:0-5870 GCA_049451755.1 Bdellovibrionota bacterium | reverse complement strand
ATATGGAAGTAGTGGGAGGATTTCCCTTGTGAGGAGTTCAATACCGAGTAGGAGCGAGAGCGAGCCTGAGGCACCGAGAGTGTGTCCTAAGAACCATTTGGGGGAATATATAGCTGGGCGGGACTCCGCCAATCCAAAAACAGCCTCGATTGCCCGTAGTTCAGAAGCATCGCCTTTACGGGTTCCAGGAGCATGCGCGATGATAAGATCGGGAACGATTCCCCCACTCATTTCAACTGCTTGCTTCATAGTGTCTTGAAGTCCCGTCGCATCTTCGCTGATCCCAGTTGGAGAAGGCGTCTTTTCCATTGCTGTTGCAAAACCCGATATAACAGCAAGTGGCGGTGCAGGTATCTTAGATTCGTGAAGTCTTGCAAGAAGGAATGCCGCAGCCCCCTCTCCAAGGATCATGCCACTTCCGGGAGCATGCTCATGTGCAAGTGGAGTACAGGGGAAAGGAGTATCCCATGCTGAGGCGAGTACTCCCGCAGCTCGCAATATGGCGTGGGTAAAAGGGGTAATGGGGGCTTCCGTGCCAACAGCTATACAGGCTTCAGCTTGGTCTGAGTCTAGGAGCGCAATTCCCTGAATAAGGGCAGTCAGACCTGATGTGCATGTAGCAGAGAGTCCAAATAAAGTGGCTGGTTGTAGCGATTCTTGCGCAATGCACGAGGTGAGGGCTCCCAGAGTCGTTGTGGGTGACGTATGGGTTGGGACCTTTCCAGTTTCAAGAAACGTTCTTAGTGCAGATTCAAGACTCGTTGTCGCTCCTCGGGAACTTCCGACGAGGAGAGAGAGCTTTGAGAACATTTGAAGTCGCAGGTCGCTATCAGAGAGTATTTTCGATGTAACATAACCAGCGAGTTGTCCGACTCGATCCGCACGTTGCCGTGCTTTCGAGCTTTTTGCCCATTCTTGGATCTGAGCATTAAGCGACGGCTGAATGGCGGCGGCTTTATAGGTGCCAAAAATATTATCATCACACTGGGTAAGTTGTGGGGGTGTTTGCTCCCGTTGCAACACTCCGCTTGCAGACGAGTTTTGGCCTGCGGAAATGCCTTGAGCTGCATATATCGCAATAGGTTGGTGGAGTTTTGTCTGCATAGCTAACGTGTAGCACGAATAGGACCGATGTCGAATTCCCTGAGAGGTATTTGTTGCGCTCTAGAGGCGATAAAAAGGCAACTCATTTCACCGTCAGGTGCCATTTTATCGCAGAAGAGATGGATCTGATAATTATCATCTCCGTAATTTCAGATAGTTAGGTCAAGGCTATTTCTTTCTCCCCCAGTGTCAGGTAATTCTCTACCACCTAAATTGAGAATCACGGAGGCAATACCCATGAGTGATAAGGAAGTACTAGTAGTAGTTTCAAAGTTGAAAAACTACATCAAGGATACAGCTGGTATGAACACATCAGGAAACGTTCCTGCTCGCTTAACTGAGATCGTTCATACGCTCTGTAACGAAGCGATTGAGAATGCTCGTAAGGATGGTCGGAAGACAGTCATGGATCGTGACTTTCAGGCGCCTTACTCAGCTCAAGAAGCTGCGTAGAGAACGCTTAGCTTTTTAAGGGGGGCCCACTTTTCAGCGGGCGCCCACCTTATTGAGCGAAGCACCCGCCCCATCTGGTACGAGTATTTTTCGGGTAGTAACCCAGCCTGACTCCTGAAATGTCGTCAAGGACAGTGAACTGGTAAACACCGGAGGGGGTGTGGCAGTTACTGTGTTGGTTCTGGATAGTTTGACCAAAACGAATATCCGCCATTTCATCTGGCACTAAGCTCCTTGCGAGCACCGCTACGATTCAGGAGTTGATCCCTTTACGCTCTTTCTTTTCTTGGTCGTACTCCTCGGTAATGTAGTCGCTTAGGTTTACTGCATAGAGCGCGTTAACATTCGTCGCATGTCTCTTGAGCTTTTAACTCCGAAGGATTGCCTCCAGCTGAAATAGTATTGAGCACGCCGTCTTCTAGAGACCTGGCTGCCATGGTCTCTCGCTCTACTCTTTTTATAATATCTAACAACTTCTCTGTTTTGACTGGTTTCATTAAATAGTCCAGTGCGCCAGCTGCCATTGCTTGATGTACCTCGGAATTGTCTTCAAGAGACGTGGTGACCACAACGGGAACTCCCTCCGTATGGATTATTCCGTTTTGTTCTTCAAACTGACGTATTGCTTGTAGCACCTCTTGTCCATCAACGATTGGAAGCATGAGGTCGAGAAAGACAAGGTCGAAAGGCTCCCCTGACTCAAACGCATCGCAAAAGGCATCGAAGGCCTCTTCGCCATCGATGGCGTGCGTGAAGTCGGCATGCCGACCAACGACGTACTTCATGAGATGCCCAGTTGTGAGGTCATCTTCAACGATTAGAACTTTCATCGTCTTTACTCCTCATAGGAAGAATCGGACGTAGTAGACTGAGACTTAAGCTTCTGGTGCTCTGTTGTAGTTTGCTTTTGGTGGAATCTCGTAGTTTCTCGACCGTGACGGGTGATCGTGCTAGCATTTTCGCACTCATAACGGGCAAAAGAACGGAGTACTATTATGATGTTTTCAGAAGAAGAGATAATGCTTCGAGAGACCGTTCGGGATTTCGTGAAGCGAGAGGTTGAGCCACAGGCTCAGCAGTCAGACGCTCAGGAGCGATTTAACATCGATCTCTTCCGGAAGCTAGGAGATCTCGGCTTGCTTGGTGCCTCGGCTCCAGATGAGTTTGGTGGTTCTGGCTTGAGCCCCCTCTCAATCGTTATGGCTCATGAGGAGCTCTCAGCATCTGATCCTGGATTGTGTCTTGCGTTCCTCGCCCACTCACTTCTCTGTGTGAATAATATTGTCGTCAACGGAAGCGAGACCCAAAAACGAACGTATCTCCCAAAGCTCTGTTCTGGAGAGTGGATAGGAGCGATGGCTATGTCTGAACCTGAAGCGGGAACCGATGTGCTCGGTATGAAGACGTCGGCAAAGCCCAGTGGCAACGGGTATGTGCTGAATGGTCGTAAGATGTGGATTACGAATGGTGTTATCGATGACGAAAAGAGTCCGTGTGATGTTTTGTTTGTGTATGCAAAGACCGGCGAGGATGAGCGCGGTCGAGTAAAGCTTTCGAGCTTCATTGTGAAGCAGGGGACGAAGGGATTCTCTGTTGGGCAGCGTATTACCGAGAAGCTTGGGATGCGGGCATCGAATACGGCAGAGCTTTGTTTTGATAACTGTGAGCTCTCATCTGAATCGCTCGTAGGTGGTGAGGGCGAAGCGCTCATTCACATGATGAGGAATCTTGAAATTGAACGACTGGGGCTTGCTGCGATGAGTCTTGGAATTGCTCGGAGAGCCTTACAGATCATGGTTCAGTACGCTTCAGAGCGAAAAGCGTTTGGGAAGTCACTGAACCAGTTCGGCCAAATACAGCAGTACATAGGAGACAGCTTCGCTGAGTTCCAAGCGGCGCGCGCCTATATCTATCAGGTAGCACGTACCCTTGATCTCTCTGCAGCTGGTGCTCGACTTGATTCTGATGGAGTAAAGCTCTTTGCCGCTCCGGTGGGTAAGCGTATTGCAGACCGCGCTATTCAGGTGCTTGGTGGCTATGGGTATGTTGCAGAGTATGTCGTAGAAAGACTCTGGAGAGATGCGAAGTTACTTGAAATTGGTGGTGGTACGTTAGAGGCGCATCAGAAGAATATCGCAAAGGATCTCTGTCGTGATAGCTCTCCGCTCGAAAACTGTAAATTCTAATCCCTAGAGAGTGCGTCCTGACGAAGGTCTCCTTATGAAAAACTATTTCCGAGCAGGTCTCTTTACTCTTCTTGCCTTTCTTGGCGTTTGTCTCGTCTCCTTCGCTGCTCATGCAGATTCGTATCCAACGAAGCCGATTCGATTTGTTGTTTATACAAATCCGGGTGGGCTCATTGATGTAACGATTCGAAAGCTTGCTCAGGTCTTAGAAGCAGAGGCAGTGACGATGCCCGTTGTTGTTGAGAATAAGAGTGGAGCCGGCGGCCTCGTTGCTATTCAGCATGTATTGAGACAGCCAGCAGATGGACACACGATTTTTGCTGTCACGAGCTCAGTTGTTTCGAAAGCAGTGCAATCGAAGAAGTCTGACAAGTTACAAGAGCTTGGAATGCTCGTAAGGCTGGTGGACGACTATGAGTGTCTGATCGTGAAGCGGAATGGGAAGTACTCGCGTTTAGAAGACCTCACACGTGCTATGAAGGATGATACTTCTCGAGAGCTCTGGGTTGGACCAGCGGTTGGCGGTACTGACCACTTATTTGCGGTGCGCTTCTGGAACGCTCTTGGCTATAAAGGCACATGGATACCGTATAAAAGTGGGAGTGAAGCTATTGCTGCTATCTTGGGAGGCCATGCAGATGTGTATGTTGGAAACCCCCAGGATGCTTTAGGAAGGGACGATCTGCAAATTCTAGCAGTCGCTGCACCACACCGTTTGGCACAGTTGCCCGAGGTGGCAACCTTTGAAGAGAGTGGTCTCAAGGAATTAACCGGTGCGAGTTTATGGCGAGGCCTTGCGGTTCGTGGCGATACACCAGATGACATTCGAATTACGATAACGGAACTATTGCGAAAAGCTACCGAAGCTACTCAGTGGAAAGATTTTGTTGTCAGTTCTGGAGCACAGGTGATTTTTGAGAGTGGAAAAACGTTTGAAGACGTAGTGGCATCACAGATCGAGAGCGACTCGCAACTCTTACAACTATTAAAAGCCGGATAGTGACATGAGTCGAAGTCGAGCGATTGGGAGGAGCGCTGACTGGAATCTCATATGAGAGAGAAGCATCAATGAGTAGTCGTATTTTATCAATTATTATGTGGCTGAGCTTCTCAAGTTTAGCGCTATTGCCCTTTGTAGAATCGGTGCAGCAGGGTGCACTTTTCCCTTCAGAACATCTCATGATGCCGGTACTCATGGGGGGCCTAATGCTCATTGCTTTAATAAAGGAGGGAATGGCAGCAGTAAGACATCCAAGTGAGGGAGTGAGAGCTAGTCAGTTGCACGTTATGCGGGTTCTCACTTTATTGGGCGCCGTAGTGGTCTTGTTATGGCTCATAGCACTTTTGGGATTTTCCATTGCGTCGCTCACTCTTCTTGTCCTTGGACTCGGTATTCTCAGGGAGAATGTGTGGTGGCGCTATCTATTAGCTGCAGCGTGCTGGTTGTTCACAACAGAAGTCCTTTTTAAGATTGTTTTGCGGGTCCCCTTACCCGAGGGGAGTTATTCATTATGGTAGATATCTCTGGGCTCCTTGGTGGGATCGATGTTGTTTTTTCGATGTCAGGGCTTCTTTTTGTATCTCTTGGAGTATTTCTCGGGATCCTTATCGGAGCGACCCCGGGTTTAAGTCCCTCTATGGGAGTGGCGTTACTCGTTCCATTGAGTTTTCGGATGGAGCCAGAGGTAGCCTTTGTCTTTTTTGTTGCGGTCTATCAAGCAAGTAATTACGGCGGATCTATTACAGCGATTCTCCTTAATGCCCCAGGAACACCCTCATCAGTTGTCACCGCTATGGACGGTTATGCCCTTGCTCGGAAGGGCTTTGCTGCCAAGGCACTCTTTTACGCAGTATTTTCATCAGCGCTAGGAGGGCTAATTGGGGGAGTGTTACTGATTCTGTTTACCGCACCGATTGCTCAGATAGGACTTGTCTTTGGCCCCACTGAGTACTTTACCCTCGCTCTTTTGGGGTTATCAACGGTCATTGGTTTTTATAAAGGCCCAGTAAGCAGAGCCCTCATAGCGTTGTCACTTGGACTTCTCCTCAGCACTATCGGAACAGATCCTATTACCGGTCAAGAGCGGCTCACCTTTGGGCTCATTGACCTCTATGACGGGGTATCCT
>JBMTVV010000130.1:0-5872 GCA_049451755.1 Bdellovibrionota bacterium | reverse complement strand
AGTTGGAAGGAATCATCCCGATCGAGCAGTTTAAGAATTTAAAAGGCGAAAAGACCCACCAAGTTGGAGACGAGATTGAGGTCTATATCGTTCATCTTGAAAACGACTACGGACAGCTCATTCTTTCGTATGAGAAGGCCGTACAAAAGCGAGTTTGGGCAGAAGTTGAAAAGATTTTTGAGAAGGATGGTATCGTGAAGGGTACTATCGTTCAGAAAGTCAAAGGTGGTCTGCAAGTCGATATTGGTTTGCCAGCTTTCTTGCCAGGTTCTCAAGTAGACATTCGCCCCCATCGGAACTTAGATCGGTTCCTCGGGGAGGAGCATGAGTTCAAGATCTTGAAGGTCACCCGTGACAAGGGGAATATCGTCCTCTCACGAAGAGCTGTGCTTATGCACGAGCGTGATGAACTAAGAACTGAAACGTTACAGGTTCTTGGTGAGGGTATTGTTATGGAAGGTGTCGTCAAGAACATCACCGATTACGGTGTCTTCATCGACCTTGGCGGTATCGATGGTCTCCTGCATATTACTGATATTTCTTGGGGACGGGTAAATCATCCTTCGGACAAGCTGTCAGTTGGAGAAAAAGTACCTGTCGTTGTGCTCAAGTATGACAAGGAGAAAGAGCGTGTAAGTCTCGGTATGAAGCAGCTCAAAGAAGATCCATGGACGACTATTGAGCAACGGTGTGCTCTGAACTCAACGGTCAAGGGTCGTGTTGTGAGCCTTGCTGATTACGGAGCCTTCGTTGAGCTTGAAGAGGGTGTTGAAGGTCTTGTGCACGTCTCTGAGATGAGTTGGACCAAGAAGGTGCGAAGCCCAGGCAGCCTCATGAGTGTTGGAGACTATATCGAGGCCGTTGTCTTAGGGATTGATCAGGAGCAGCGTCGAGTGAGTCTCGGTATGAAGCAGCTCATGCCAAACCCATGGAGAGAATTGGCTGATAGGCTTGTTCCAGGAACACGGGTGAAGGGGCAGGTTCGCTCCGTGACTGAATTCGGTATCTTTGTTGGAATCGAAGAGGGTATCGATGGTCTTGTGCACGTCTCTGATTTTTCTTGGACGAAGCGGATCAAGGATCCAGAAGAAGTTGCTCGCATGTACTCTAAGGGTGATGAAGTTGAGGCAGTCGTTCTTGAGGTGGATGTCGCAAATGAGCGTATTAGTCTCGGGATCAAGCAGCTTGAGGCAGATCCGTGGGATACCATCGCTCAGCGCTACCCAGTCGGCGTGAAGATCAAGGGCAAGGTGAGCTCGTTGACTGACTTTGGTGTGTTTGTAGAGATCGAAAATGGCATAGAAGGGCTTATCCACAATTCACAACTCGGTCTGAAGCGTGAAGAAGAAGCGAAAGATCACTTTACCGTTGGCAATGACGTTGAGGCAGAGGTTACAAGTGTCGACCGCTCTGAGCGACGAATAAGCCTAAGTATTCGCTCTATTCAGCAACGTGAAGAGCGAGCAAACCTTGACCAGTTCTCTGGGGATTCCGGAGGTGCTGTCACCATCGGAGATCTCTTGCGGGAGAAGATGGGCTCAGACGAATAGGCTATTTGCTGACTGAGAACTAGGAAAAGAGGGTCCTGAGGGAGTATGTACCTAAGGACCCTTTTCTGTATGCATCGCCGGAGGTTTGAGCTTTCACGGTAGGTTTGCTTTTGCATGTTGCGCGTCTTCTGCTGTAACAGAATCCTTCTCTTCGATAGTGATACACTGTCGAGCGACTTATGGAGATTGACCGATGTGCAGTATTGGAAGCGAGGGGAGGGTGATTCTCAATTATGGTAGGTCAGTTATTCGTGAAGAATTCTTGTGAGTGCTGCTGGGTCAAACGGTTTCGGTAAAAATGCTCTTATGCCGAGTTCGTTTGCCTTTCGAATCTCTTCTTCTTGAGCATGGCCAGAGATAAGAATGACCGGTATCTCTGGATGTTCGGCATTCCTTTTTTCTATGACACCAAAGCCATCTATCCCAGGCATTCGGAGGTCAGTGATAATCCAGTCAGGAGAGAGTTCTGAGAGGTTCCGAAGTGCTTGGATGGGGTCTGAGAAGGGGAAGACCTCATAGCCAAAGGCTGAAAGCATTAACGTAAGTGCTCGAAGCACTCCTTCTTCATCATCAATGAGAAGAAGTCTCTTCTTATTATTTTCTTCCATCTCCGTCCTTTCTCATCAATCTCCTGCTTTCTAAGCTATTCTTATGAATCTCCCGCAGAAATGACGAAAAGAGCCAATTCGTGCTAAAAAATATAGTCTGTTTGATGATATAGTCTGCACCTCATAACATGAAAATAGACTAAGTGAAACATGAGCACTCCCGTTTCTTAATGAAGAAGAGTTTTTATTACATGACAGCTGCAATACTTCCGACCGAGCCTAGCTCCCATGAGAGCAGGAAAAATTCCTCACAGATAGAAAAGAAGCCGCTCCCCCCGATGTTACAAGAGTATGTCGGATACAAACATCGATATCCTGATCATTTCATATTCTTTCAGGTTGGAGATTTTTATGAGCTTTTTTTTGAAGATGCGGCACGTGTTGCTTCCGTACTGAATATTACGCTCACGAGTCGCGATAAAAAGGACCCTGATCCAATCCCGATGTGCGGAGTGCCCGTCGCGGTTATTGATGGGTATCTTGAGCGGCTCGTCGATGCTGGATTCTCAGCGGCGGTGATCTCTCAAGTTTCAAATAAGAGTGATGGACAGGAGAAGACAGCAAGTGGCCAGAGCGCTCCTGGTGGGAATAAGGGGAAAGTGGAACGCTGTCTCGAGCGAGTAGTAACTCCGGGTGTTCGTATCATGGGCTCAAGTGGTGCTACGCAAGGGCACCGAGAAGGCGTCCTTGCTATTGGCTTTGGAAACGCGCATGAGGTGAGTTTTGCTTGGGGTACTGCTCTTGATCCTCAGGTGTCAGTCCGTGAGAAGGTCTCAATCGAAGAGTTAGTAGAGTTGGCAATGCGCCTCGAGGTTGCCGAGGTGGTAATCCCGATGGAAGCGAATGGTCGTCGATTAGATCGACGTACAAGTTGGATTCGGGAGCTTGAACGGTTATTGCCCCCGAACTCAGTCCGCTTTCGGAGTGTATCAGATCACCGTCTTTCACAAGAGACCGAGCGATTAGGACGCGTCTCCGACTTCACCCTACTGAGCTTGAGTGCAAAGCGCGCAGTGAGAACATTCGTCAGATATATCGATGAAATGACAGTATCAGCTGAACTCCCGTTCCTGTCGATTGCACTAGAGGATCGCGCTGAGCGAATGACGCTCGATACGATGACGCGAAGGAATCTTGAGCTCGTGCAGACTGCGCGAGATGGATCCTATGAGGGATCTCTACTTCACTACCTGGATGTAACGCGCTCTCAAGGAGGGAAGCGACTGTTACGAAAGTGGATACAGCAACCTCTTATACACTTTGCTGGCATCCAGGCCCGGCTTGAAGGGGTCGGGTACTTTAAGGAGCACTTCGATATACGTGCACAGTGTGCAGAGCTGCTAAAACGGATACCGGATCTCGATAGGATTTGTGCACGGATAAATCTCGGTGTTGTTACCCCCCGAGAGCTCGCAGGCTTACGAGATGCACTGGAATCGATTTTACAGTTACGGATATGTCTGGAAGAGAATAACAGCGTTCATTCAGTAGAGATTCTCTCATCTACTGTAGCAACGATTCGCTTTGAAGAGAAGCTGCTCAAGAACCTTCACGATGTGCTGCTTGAAAACCCATCAGCGCAACTCGCAGAGGGTGGTATTATTCGAGATGGCTATGATAGTGAAGTTGACCAGCTCAGGAGGATTTCTGAAGACACCCATCAGTGGCTTGAGGCGTATGAAGTTGAGCAGAGAGAGAGCACAGGGATTTCAACCTTAAAGGTTCGATCGAACAATGCCTTGGGGCTTTACATTGAGGTTACAAAGGCAAATGCGGACAAGGTTCCTTCTACATATGCTCCTCGGCAGACGCTAACGAATGCGCATCGTTTTACCACTGAGGAGTTGAGAAAGTGGGAGAAGAAGCTACAGTCGGCATCGTCGGATCTTCTCGCACGAGAGCGAGAGTTGTATCAATTGTTGCTGCTGGAGGTGCAGAGTTTTTGTCCAGAGATTCGCAAGGTACATCAGGGAACGTCAGTATTAGATGTTTTGGCGGCGTTAGCGCAGAAGGCGGAGGAAGATAATTTAACACCTCCAGAATTGGTTCATGACCATCCACACTTGGAAGTTCGGGGAGGATGGCACCCGGTATTACAAGAGATTATCGAGGACCGATGTGTTCCGAATAACCTTTCACTCCATCCAGAGCGTCGGTGTCTGCTCTTAACAGGCCCTAACATGGGAGGTAAATCGACCTATCTGCGGCAAGCAGGTCTTCTCGTAATTCTTGCACAAATTGGTTCCTATGTGCCTGCTGCGAGTGTGAAAATGGGAGTGTTCGATCGCGTTTTTGCTCGACTTGGAGCCGCGGATGATCTTCATGAGGGGGATTCTACCTTCATGGTCGAGATGAAAGAGTCTGCCGTAATTACTCGACATGCCACATCACAATCTCTTGTGCTGATCGATGAGCTTGGGCGGGGCACTGCTACAGCGGACGGCCTTTCTTTGGCGCAGAGTCTTCTCGAATACTTGCTCTCATCGGTAGAATGTTATTGCCTTTTTGCTACTCATTTCCACGAGTTGATTGATCTTGAGAAGAGTTTTGAGCGATTAAAGAATGTTTCAGTGAAGGTCATAGAGGACGGTGGCGAGGTCGTATTCACTCATGAGGTCGTTGATGGGGCAGTGAGTCGTTCATATGGAATTGAAGTAGCACGACTCGCTGGGCTTCCTCGTGTTATCTTGCAAAGAGCCTCAGAGCTCCTATCATCAGAGTTATCTACTCGGAAAGAAGTGTCTCGAGAGGCCCGTGAACAAATTCCTCTTGCTTTTGGAATAGAACCTATTCCCTCACACAAAAATGACCTTGTACTCTCTGCTGTTCGTGATTTACTGATGAGCAAGGCATCTGATGAGGTTACTCCTAAAGAAGCGCTCGAAATATTGTATAAGGTGCAGGAGATCTTTCATGAGCAGAATGGATCTAGTGTATAGACCCCTTTTCTTTCTACTACTCTCTTCCTTGCTGTGTGTAACGCAGGTAGGAGCCGATTCCTATAAGGAGAGTGTTGATGGATTAGTTGCCCAGCTCCGTTCATTACGGAATACTGATGTTCAGTATGAACGAAATGCTGACTGGAAGCGACTCTCCGAGAGATTCCGGAAGACATTTGAAACCATCCCCTCGGGAGATAGTAAATCTCGTGCTGCATTTTATTATGCCGTTGTAGAGAGAGAGATCGGGGAGCGAACTGAGAATACTCAAAAAATACGAGCAGCAGCGGAGCTCTTTGAAGATATGAGTCGTGCCGACGTGGAGCATCCACTGGCTGATGATGCACTTCATTCTGCTTATATTATATATCGAGATGTTCTTAAGGAGCCTCGTGTTGTCGAGCGAATTCGAAGTGAATTTGTCTCCCGTTTCCCGAGAAGTGAGCTCGTTTTTATGCTTGATAGTGCACCTTTGGAGCCGTCTGAGGAAGCGGAGGAGCCGGTTGAGAAGAGCTCCGAGAAACCACTTATTTTTATCGATCCGGGGCATGGCGGCGAAGATGAGGGCGCTGTGGGAGTTGCCGGTATACGAGAGAAGGATCTGGTTCTCACTCTCGCGAAAGGGGTTGAGAAGGAATTATTAAAGAGTGGTTGCTGTCGAGTAGTGCTCTCAAGAGATAGTGACGCATTTATTCCGCTTTTTGAGCGGACAGCATCAGCGAATCGTTTAGGGGCAAAGCTTTTTGTAAGTCTTCATGTCAATGCCCACGAGGAG
>JBMTVV010000129.1:0-5927 GCA_049451755.1 Bdellovibrionota bacterium | reverse complement strand
CAGTGAGATTAGATTGTAGCATGGCATGAAGGAGCGGAATCGTCTGGGCAATATCCCGGACGGGGCACACAATTCGCGTGAGGCCCTTTGGTTTGGGCGCAAGTGCAACAGTAGCTTCGGTGATAATGCCGAGTGTCCCCTCAGAGCCAATGAAGAGAGATCGAAGGTCGTAGCCAGAGTTGTCTTTGTAGAGATTCTTACCGGTTCGAAGGATAACACCATTCCCGGTCACTACTGTCAGACTTAAAATCCAATTACGAGTATGACCGTATCGAATAACATGAATGCCACCTGCATTCGTAGCAATATTGCCACCGATGTGACAGCTGCCCCAACTCCCGAGGTGAATGGGGAAAAAGAGTTCTGCCGGTGCGACTGCTTCTTGAAGTTTCAGATTTGTGACACCTGCCTCTACAGTTACGGAACGACCAGCTGCATCGATACTGAGAATCTTATTCATCCGTTGAAGTGAGAGCACAACCTCTCCGTGCATTGCTGTTGCACCTCCGCAAAGTCCGGTTCTTCCGCCAGAGGGGATAAGGGGGAGTTGATAGGTCATGCAGCGTTGAACAATTGCTTGCACCTGCTCCGTTGAGTCTGGCAAGAGTACGATGGAAGCTTGCCCGGTGAAGTTCTTGCTCGTGTCACATCCGTAGGTTCGTAAGTCCGAGATATCCCGAAGTATTGCGTGGGTAGGAAGAAGGTCGGAGAACGTATCCGCGATAGTGCTCATGAGGGAAGATTACAATGATTTATGCTTAAGGTGAAGTACTGGTGAGGAGTTTCCAGAGATAAAGAGGTTCTATCTCATGGGTAGTCTTCGCAGGACATATTCCCCACAATCTCCGTACGCATCCTCATCCCACGTATCGCATGATTCCAATGTGTTCCTGTCTACCAAATATGCCTACCTGATGACGTCAGACGTGTATCTTTCAGTAAGTTGTAAATGAGAGCACGTTTTGAGTCTTTCTCTTGAGTATCAAGAGAGAGACTTTTAGACTCGGTAGGTGGAGAATAGATATGATTGAAAGTGACGATCAACTCAATCGAGAGCTCGCTCAGATAGCTGTGGAGCTAGAGAGCCAAAGAGCCTTATGGCAGCAGGAGGGGAATGAGAGACCTCTTCCATCGCTGTTGCTCTCTGTTTCTGGTAGCAGTGTCTCTGGCGGTAGTGTCTCTGGTAGCGGGAGCAGAGATTCAGGCACTCAGCAAGGTATGAAGCCATGGAGCGTATTTATAGAGGCAGGTTGTCAGCCGCAGGAGGGAGCCACTGGCATATCGGCTGACTCAGGGGCGATTGTCTCGGTGTCGTTTCAATCAAGAGCTATTTTAGACGCCGTTCGGGCAGGGTCATCAACCTTGCAGAGCGCTTTTCTGAGTGGCGATATCACTATTGCGGGAGCACATGAAGAGTGTTGGTTCGTTTCACAGGTAATGAGTAGTGTTTGGAGCGAATAGGTAATGACGGTTCACTTGCTAACGGTAAGCGCAGAGGATAGTGTCCGGGATGTTGAAAAGCGTGCGCGAAAGTATGCGATGACCGGAGGATACGAGGTGTGTCTAGCTCCGTGCCTGACCCCTGAGGGAGTTGAGAAGCTAGCTGCAACGTGGAGTAAGGAACTTGGTAAATATCCTACTGGGACGAAGGCACAGCAGGTGAGTCTCGCAGGTCGGATGCTGAAACTTATACTGTCAGATTCCTCGGCAGAGCGGGAGCAGAGAGAAAGGATTTCAGCTCTTCTCCAGCAAGAGGGGTTCAGTAAGTGTGAGGAGAGCCATGGATGATTTAGAGAGCCTGTATCAAGAACTCATTATCGATCACTATAAGAATCCACGGTATCGAGGCTCGTTAGAGAATCCTGATGCGACAAGTAGATTGTTAAATCCCTTGTGCGGCGATGAGATTGAAATTTTCCTATCATTGGATGCTACATCTTGCTGCTGCATTAAAAACCAAGGAAAGGGGTGCTCTATTAGCCAAGCATCCGCGTCCATGATGGCCGAGTTGTGTACAGGTCTCTCTACTGATTATACTCGTGAGAAAGTAAATCTCTTCATACGTATGATGAAAGAATCGCTTGAAAGCGAAGAGTCGCAGCGACTCGGTGATTGTGCCGCACTCCAGGGCGTAAGGCGTTTTTCCGCGAGAATTCGATGTGCCATGCTACCATGGGAAGCGTTAGCAAAGTGTCTCGATCAGGTCGAGCCGAACCGTCCATGAATAACTGTGGGATATAAAGGACTGGGATATGAAGGACAACGGGGGACTTTCCAGTCTTGATGCTGGAAGATCCCGCACACTCCGATATCAACTCCATTTCGTTACTGACACAGCATGAGCGTTGAAGAGTAGATAATGCTGCATGAATGAATCGCCTAACAGAGGTGAGATACTTTATAGCGATAGAGTTTGTAGTGATATTGATACAGATTCGCTATCTGTTAATCCATCTTCAGTGCTCGCCAACAGCTATCGGCAATAATATCTGCTACTAATTTTGGGGATTCATCATTATAGCCATCGAGCCAATCCCGGACATATCCTACGGGTATCCCAAAGAGAATCGACCATATGATGTTCGCTTTCAGCGGTCGAATACGTCCCTCCTTAATCCCTCTACGAATTGTTTTCGTTAATTTTCGCCCGAGTGGATCAAATCCAACACGTGTTGGATGACGAATGATACCTGTCATAAACTCATTGTGGCGGCAGAGCCAGAGATACTTCGAGAGCTGGTGATTTGCTTCAGAGAAATGCAAGAAAGAAACGATTAGCTTCTTCGTGAACAATTCAACGTCATTAACTTGGTATAGTGCTTGGTAGAGAGCGCTACGAAATGCACTAATACCTTCCGTGTATAACTCTCGAGCCACTTCCTCTTTATTTTTGAAGTTGTGGTAGATGGAACCAACGCTGCACTTACTATCTCGGCTGAGATCTGGAACATTCGTACGGAAGTAGCCCTGCTCTACAAAGAGCTTCAGCGCTGCAGCAAGAATTCGTTGTTTGGGAGTGAAGTCTGAAAGCTCCATTCGCTGTAACGCCCCGTGTTTGAGCGCTTCAGCGGTATTCACTTGATTTGTCTGGAGCGTTTCCTTGTCTTTTGCCATAGCTATGCTTTTACCCTGATGAGAGGGGCTCGGGCAAGCATTCTCCTCATAATGGAGCATCCGAATCCTCGTAGGGGGCGCAGAGAGCCTCGCCTAGTCGATATTGCCTTCCAAATGTCGTAGGACGCATAGAGGGGCATTCAGAGGGATGTAGAGCACACATTTCCCCTGAATACCCCTCCCATTCCTTAGGAGCCGGCTTAAATTGTTATAAGGTTTTGAGATATGGCGAGCTTTACGAGCTCAGCATTGGTCCTGACTTTTAACTTCTTCAAAATGTTGCTTCGGTGAGTATCAACAGTTCGAGTACTGATATGGAGTAGCTTTCCTATCTCACGGTTCGGCTTTCCGTCAGCGAGATGGGTCATGATCTCAATTTCTCTTTTGGTGAGGACTGAGAGCGGGTTGTCAAGCGGAGAATCTGTTGGTGAGTTGTCCATGAGGGGAGCTGTAATCGATGGACTGAGGTACGTTTTCCCATCGAGAATCGATGTAATCGCAAATTCAAGCTCATCGAGGCTTGCATTTTTGGGAAGATATCCCTTTGCACCTGCCTTTAGCATTGAGCGTATCTTTGTTTGTGCTTCATTTGCCGAGAGCACTAGTACCGGTGGAACTCGACCTTCAGCTGCGAGTGTCTCTAGGGCAGCGAGACCGTCGACTTTTGGCATTGTCACATCGAGTATTACGAGATGAGGGTGAGACTCTCTTGTATTGAGAATGTTTACGAGCTCATCACCATTTGAAGCCTGAGCTACTACATTGTATTTCCCACGAGTTTCTAGGAGTTCGCAGAGCGCCTCCCTCAATACGACGTGGTCATCAGCGATTACGAGATCAATCATGGTTTCCTTCCTTAGTTTTAGAGAAGTGAGTAAAACGACCCCTTTCTTCCCGAGTTTCATCCGTGATAGTGAGGCTGTATATCCTTCTGCTCCTTCTAGTGAAGAGCATCGCCTCAAGGGAGTATTACGACGTTCTCGTACTAAAACTTTAGAGATTCGTATGGAAAATACATAGGAAGGAGCAATTTTTCTAAGTAGTTGAAATGATGCACTGAACTAATCATTCGAGCTGAGAGGAGCTCTTGATAACGGAGTCTTAGTGAGCTCAAGACGGATATCCTCAATAACCCGCGCTAGTTGAATGGGTGCACGTACTCCTGAAAGGACCAGCTCGCTGGTATCCTCGGCGGCGGTATTTAACTCTACTGAGCCGTAGTCGAATATCCTTCCATAAATACTTTGATTCACAGTGATTGCACGAATGTCGATGTATCGAATTGAGGGGACGCTGTACTGCAGCGATAGCCTCCCTCCTTTATGAATGATTCGCTCACGCTCAAAAATGTAGAGGTCGTCATGATATTGTCTTAGAGACTCAATCGCGAGAGCAAGAGGAATAATATACAGTGCGAAAAGGAGTCGAGATGCCATCATGGGTGTGTCCCCGAGACCAGCTGAGAACAAGATAAGTGTTACAACGATTCCTGATATGCCAGCACATGAAATGAGGCCGAGCATTGAGCGTGGACTTCGCTTAATTTCCATCAGTGGCTCTTGAGATGTCTCTAAGAGCTCTCTCGCTGTCCTATAGAGTGACATTTTCAAGCTAACCTTTGCGTATTATTTCCTGAATACATGAGAAGCAGCGTTTTACATCTCTCGGAGATACTACCCCCATATGTCCAACGCGTACAACTTCTCCTTTCCACTGTCCCTGGCCACCAGCAATTCTTATGTGAAAGTCTGATGCTAGGGTTGCCCGGAGTGAATCAGCGTTGAGAGATGCTGGAGGCCTCGCTCCTGTTACTCCGTGCGCTCCATGTTGTTCATTGATCGGTGAGAATCCGAGCTTCGTAAACCAGTGCATCGCCTCTTCCCGGCACGCCCGATGCCGAGCGTAAACATTCTCCCAACCCTCCTCTTCAAAGAGAGCAAGTGCCGCTCGAAGGCCTGCTATGATTGAAATGGTTGGAGTCCATGATGCGCCACCATTATCTTGAGCGACCTTCTCATGTGCGAGTCGAAAATAGAGAGTTCTCGGTAGCACTCCTTCGCACGAGTTCCAGTATCGGTCACTCAGAAAGAGCATGGTGAGTCCTGGAGGTAGCATGAATGCCTTTTGAGAAGCGGTGATAACGGCGTCCCAGTGGTGCTCTTGCAGGTTCCATTTCACCGTAGTAGCCGAAGAAATGGCATCAATGATCAGAATGATATGTGGGAATCTCTCCCGAATCGCTGCCGTGATCTCGGGGACGTTATGTTCCACCGTTGTCGACGTTTCACAGTACTGAAGTGCGAAATGAGTGACTTCAGGAGATGCTTCCAGAAAGGAGAGTACTTGTTCTGTCGTTGGACTTTCTCCCCATGGGATATGTAGCTTGGTAGAGCGAATGCCAGCCGCATTGGCAATATCTCCCCAACGTTCACCGAATTTTCCAGCATCAAGAAAACCGAGCGTGTCTTCTGGTCCCACGCTATTGATAACCGCAGCCTCCATACCACCTGTACCTGAACAACTTAAAAAAAGTGGGAGGGTGTTTGAATGCATTGCGAGCGCAAGAAGCTCTCGAGTCTCCTGAAACAGTTTCTGAAACTCAGAGGTTCTGTGATGAAGCTCACTGAAGCTCATCGCACGAAGAATGCTGTCTGGGATATGAGTCGGACCAGGGGTGAAAAGATTTATTTCAGTCTGTTTTGTATCCACGGGAATCAACGTTTAAAGGTCTCAGTCCAAAAACTGGGCAAGCTCCTTGCACATCCAGTCATAGAATAAAAAGTTCTGATAAGCAGCATTCGGTAACATATCAG
>JBMTVV010000128.1:0-5930 GCA_049451755.1 Bdellovibrionota bacterium | reverse complement strand
AAGATATGTATTACCAACACATATCGACGAACTCCGAACTACCGTCATAAAACATCACTCGGTTGAAGAGCTCTCCATCCCACCTCTACCAGTCTCTGCTTCTCAATACAGGAATCTGCTCACGATCGCTCATGAACTCGGCTATGCTCCAAAGTCACTCGATGAATGCGCTTGGAATATTGCTATTCATTACTCATCAACAATTACCCGACGTGCTGAGCAGACGCTCCGAAAGCACCCCTACATGTCTCGCGTTATTTCGATAGATGAATGCTCAAATATAGGCCTAGAGGCTGCGTTTAAGGCTATTCAGCGGTTTGATCCCGATCGGGGAGTCCCGCTTGAACGATTTATAAAACACCGCGTGGCAGGGGCAATCCATGATGAGGCGCGTACACGACAAGAAGAAAGTCGTGCGGTGCTCTCAACAGCAAAGGCGATCTACTCAGATGAGATAGTGCCTACGTCTTCCTCAGTCACACAGGCCCTCGGCGTTAGTGAACACATTGCGCTTCGTGCACTTCACCATATAGACAAGATTGAGACTGAAGCCGGACGAAAAATGAATACACAGGAAGAACGATATGATGTCTCACGAGAAGACATGCCAGCAATTCCTAGCAGCTTACGAGTTCTGAGAAACGTAATACCACCAGATGACCTCTATATTCTGATGAATCATTATGTGAATGGAGATACTATTCGCGAGTTGAGCGAGCTTACTGGGAACACAAAACAGACTATTCAAGAGATTCTACAAAAGCATAAACGCACGCTGTCCGAGCTTTTTGTCACAGACACAGAGAGCGAATAAGACCGCTATAGACTCGCCTGCCCTACCTCACTGCAGCATCCGGCACGATATCAAATACAAAATTAAAGCTCGCGGGGTTTGACATGTTGATAAATGCTGAGGCTTCCACTCCCTTACATGGGTCGGAAAGATCTAACAATCCAATGCTCGTAACGCCTACCAGCGATGTCCGATCGTTCTCAACTAGAGTAATTGCCCCACCAGAGTCACCTGGACAAATACTCGTATTCGTTTTGTCAGCTTCAGAGACAATAAATCCAGCAGATACACTTGAAATAATCACGCGAGCGGCACGAAGATCAAAACGGTCTCGCAGCTCTTCACCATTGAGACCATACCCGTAGATTGTAGCTTTCTGACCTACTTCAGCTGACTTACTGAGTAAAATTGACATTGGAGTTACTGGAAAGTCGTTGCCTACGGTAATAATACCGATATCAAAGGGACTTCCTATTGTGAGGTCGTACCGCGGATGGACAAAGGCTGCTGTTGCGTCTTGCACAATTCCATTCGTAAAGACTTCAATACCAGCTACGATTCCTTGTTCTGAGACAAGACAGTGAGCAGCAGTGAGAATGTCATTTCTTGTAATGAGTGTGCCACTACATGTACCAAGGGTTTCGCCCTCTTCCCCCTTAAGGGTCAAAGATACTATAGGGCTATTTGAAACTGAGCACTGTTCTCCGTTAAAGATACGAAGATTTAGGTCGCCACATCCAGAACGGTTCTCCTCCCCATCCCCTGACTTTGTGCAGGCAGCAAGCGCGAAAAGTGATAGCATGAGTAAGATGGACTTTACGTAACGCATTATAAAAACCTCCGTACAGATATCCCGACTCAGCTCTCACCGTAGAAGGTAAAGTCGGGATACTACGTTCCTACAGCTATTATGCCGCGCAAGTGGGGTCACGTATCCAAGAGATAGTATATAGTTGAAAGAAGTAGAAAAAAGGTGGCTCAGCAGCCAATGCTCACATCGCACGTAATCGAGGGCTCGTTACGAGAACTTCGTAGAGCAAGAACCACTACAGCTACATCTTCTCAGGAATTTCTATCCCGAGGAGAGCAAGCCCCTGCTCAAGAGCCACATACACCGAGCGACACAGCTCCACTCGCGCTGCCTTCAGCCCCTCATCTGGCTCGTCCCCAATACGACTCGCCGCATAAAAACTATTAAACAATTTACTGAGGTCAAAGAGGTACGCACACAGCGGTGATGCTTTTAACTGATCCGCACTGAGCGCTACGACTTCTTTAAACGCTGAGAGCTTTAAGACGACTGCGACTTCTTGCTCGGCACATAACTTCTCATACTCAGGCGCAGCTGATACCTCCCCTACCTTCTTGAAGATCGAGTTAATTCTCGCCGCTGCATACTGAATATATGGCCCCGTATCACCCTCGACTTTTAACCACTCATCCATCTCAAAGACGATACTCTTGTTGTTATCGAACTTAAGCATGCCGTACTTAATGGCACCGTTCGCGATCACCCGTGCAATCTCATTTTTCTTCTCTGAGCTCAGTTCCTCATACCGAGTAAGATACTTTTCTTTAATGGTTGATTCCATATTCTCAATTAAGGCAACAAGCGGAATGATGTTGCCCTTACGGGAACTCATTGCTCCGTCAGGAAGCTCAACGTATCCATACGGAAGATGATAACAATCCTTTGCATGCTCATATCCAACTCGCTCAAGGACTTTAAAAACTTGTTGAAAATGAAAGGACTGACGAACATCGACTACGTAAATATTCCGTTCAATGCCGAACTCTTCAAACTTTCGCTTTGCAAGGAGTACATCTTTCGTTGAGTATAAGCCATTCCCATCAGACTTAATCAAAAGACAAAATCCGAGGCCATCTTCCGAAAGATCCATTCCAATAGCGCCGTCATCTTCTACGAGCACTCCCTGCTCATAGAGCTCACGAGCGTACGCAAGGCTTGGCTCATCGACCTCTGATTCAAAAAACCACCGATCGAAAGAGATATCGAGCCAATCATAGGCTCGTTGCATGAGCTCCAGTGACCACTCTCGCGTCTCTCTCCAGAGGTCATAGTACTCACCCGAACCCGTATGAAGCTCTTTGAGAATCGCGGTGAGCTCCTTTCGATTTTCTTCTTCTTGGGGAGTTCCTTTCTGGTCCTCCAAGAGGTTATTCGCAGTTGAATACATTCTTCCGAGCCACGTACCACGGTCTTCTCCGGGAGCGAGCTCTGGCTGAAACTTCTTTAAGTACCATAAGCATTTGGCAACATGCGTTCCGACGTCTCCTGGATAGGTTGCGGAGACAACATCATGCCCTGCTGCGGAAAGAATCTTACACACTGCATTCCCTAAACAGGCCGTACGCATGTGACCCACGTGAAGCTCTTTGTGAGTGTTTGGCTGAGAGTACTCGACCATACACCGCTGAAAGGGACCTGGAATAGTGCCTGGAATTTCCTTCGATACATACGGGGTAAGGATTCTCTCTCCAAGGTATTTCGAGGAGAGAAAGAAGTTCAGGTACGGCCCCTTTTGCTCGATTCTTTCTACAATCTCGTTCGCAGCGAGCACCTCCATTAACCGAGCTGCCACGTCGACTGGCTTTACCTTGAGGTGCTTAGACAAAATAAAACACGGCAATGCATAGTGCCCAAGCTCTTGACTCGGTGGGACTTCGAGCGCTTTTTCGATTTCATCAGAAGACAGTGGTGTTACACTGTAAGCAGTGCTTACACCCTCTGTAATGGCAGCTGCTACGTCTTGCTTCACCAGATTGATCATTTTAGAGCGCTCCTCATGGATTTCGACCTGCGGTTCGTATCAAGCGCCTACTATAATACCTTTCTCACTCCTTCTCTAGTCATTGAAGACACCTTCCCCATAAAAATGCGGCTCGATACCAAGTGAAAAGAATAGTTTTTAATCGATTACTTTGTCTCTTCTGACCGTTGCCTCGAACTGGGGAAAACTCTCTTTTGGATTATTACCTGCGCGAGACCGACCCGCTATGGCATCATCCACCCAGTGAAAAAACGTCTCAATCTCAAATGGTTTCTCAAAGAATCGGAGGGCGCCTTCTGTTAGTGCGCGCTCTACCTCTCTCTTTTCCGTAAAGCCAGACATGACGACGACTTGCTGCTTCGGATTGATTGCTCGAATCTCCTTAAAACACTCACAACCAGTCATTTCTGGCATTTTCATATCGACGCAGACGAGGTCAACTCGATCCGCATTTTTTTGATACCACCGCAGAGCGTCTCTTGCCCTCGTAAATCCATATGCTTTGTATCCGAATAACCGCGAACATTTTCCGAGCACATCGATAATCGACTCCTCATCATCGATGAAGATAAGAACGGGTTGGCCTCTACTACTCGGGTGCTTTCTTTGGATAGTATTCAAAACAAAACCTCTTCCCGTATAGACTGAATGCTCGTATAGACTGAATGGTTGTCATTCACACAAAGAGCGTGATAGCCAACTCTCACAACCACGCCACAGTGAGCAAAGCATAACAAGATCATCAACATCTAGAATGATAGCCATCAAGATGATTCGGACCTCGAGGAATCTCGACAGAGGTGCCTCTATTCAGATGAGCTGCATGACTTTTATCAGATGTATTACTTCAAAAGTAACGAACAATAACTGATACGGAATGACAGTACCGACTACAGCACTGTGGCGACTACAGCACTGTGAGTGGCACACGACATTCGTACTCGAAGTTCAACACCATATGGAATAGCTCCTTCTATGACTGAAAGCGCAACATCCTTTACACCACCTCTTGAGAGTATACTTCTTTACGGGATAGAGCCTTCCCTGAGAGGCGATCTACGCGATCAACTGGAACGGATTGGATTTCAGGTGACTGGTAGCGTGGATGATAAAGATGAGGCTTTAGAGCTAGTACGAATCGCACAACCTGACCTTCTCATCACCGAGATAAAAAATAATACGCGGACGGTCGAAGACCTTTTTCACTCTTCGGATGCACAAGAGAGTTCGCCACCTCAAAGCTCACAGGAACCGGGGCTCTTGATAGACACATCAGATCCACATATTCAAGGATCACTCTGGAAACACTGTCCGGCTATGACTGGGCTCATTGACGCGATACTTCCCATAGTCCAATCCTCAAAAACAGAACTGTTACTCTTAACTCAGTCAGTGAGTATTGGATCCCCGGAGCAAAGAGTCATTCATCGACTACACCACGACTTAGGGCTTGCAGAGCGACTCTTGCAGAGGTCCTCTTGGACGACTGACTGGATTGGTTCATCTTACACATGGATCACCGTGGCACATCTCGTTGACGAAGTCACAACTGAGAGTAGCGGAACCCTGCTGGAACACCAGGCGATCGAACTTCATGTGGCAAAGCAAGTACCCAATCTCCTTGGTGACCATAACCTCTTAAAGACTGCATTTATAGAAGTCCTCCGTAATGCTCTCCGCTACTCTGGCCGCACTGGGATTGTAACATTTACGGTATGTAGGGGGGAGGATATGCTTAAACACGACCGAAATCTTGGTGGAACAGGACACATCCTCTTCCAAATATCCGATACAGGACCGGGGTTTGCACCGCAAGAGCTTCCAAGACTCATCACCCCCTTTAACTCCACCGAAGAGGATCGCCTCGGACTTGGACTCTCGATCACTATGGGGATTATTCACCAGCACGGTGGGTGGATAGAGATTCATTCTGTTCAAAACGGGGGGGCGGAAGTACGAATCTATCTCCCATGCTGCTCTTAGTATGCTCTTGCACTTTTTTAACGAAAAAATTTAAGTAGATGGTACCGCTTGAGGAACTCTTCGGCGTATACTGTCGACCTGTGAAACACGATATTCCGACCCACCTTCATGATGAACATTCTCACGAGGCCATTGCTGCTCGCATTGACGGCGATCTCATACATGGGGATCTGGGGGATGTCGTGCTTGGCGCAGTCGACGGCACAGTCACAACATTTGCTATCGTCTCAGGAATCGCTGGGACAGGCTTAGAGAGTGGCGTCATGGTCGCTTTTATTCTGGGGCTCTCGAATGTCCTCGCAGATGGATTCAGCATGGGAGCAAGCAATTACCTAAAAGCGCGCTCCGATCAACAACTCATT
>JBMTVV010000127.1:0-5974 GCA_049451755.1 Bdellovibrionota bacterium | reverse complement strand
GACGCCCACCTGCTTACCGAAGCCGGCGCTACTGCCTTCAATGGTCACTGCACTATTAAGATCCTCGTCAATCTGAGAAAATATCATCGCATACTGACCAGTCGGTGCGCCTGCAATAAGCTCAGGGTGCGAGTCCCCATTGAGATCGCCCGCAGCTGCCACGTCATAACCAAACTGATGACCCGCTTCTTGCCGATAAAAAATGACAGTTTCTCCAAGCCTCCCTGAAGCAGCGTTATGACTCGACAATAATACGGCTCCTCCTTCAGTAGGTGGAATGCTTGCAGCTGATATCGTCGTACAGGCATTGGCAGGCAAACTTGCGCTTGGATGCCCGTTGCCCGGAGCACCTGATGCCACAACGAAAGCAGGAACGAGAGCGCCGGTTTCATCAACGAACTCTGCCGAACCAACTGCTGCTACTGAGAATCCAATCCTCTGTCCGGCAATAGGCTCGGTTACGGCAGATCCCGCTGCATGGGTGAGGCTATTGGTCCCCAACTTAATGAGGCTGACCATTCCAGTATCTTGCATATCCGCGATGTGATCTGGTTGTACACCCATCCTCATGCCTACTATTGCGAATCCTGTATCATGGTCAACCGCTACGTCAGTATAATAAGAGAATTCAAAATCTGCTTCTGTCATGCAGTGTCCACCTCCAAAAAAACCGTTGCATGGATGCAGATTTTTGAGTTGGTCAATAAGCTCAGGTACTGATGGAAGAAGCAATTGTTCCTCTGGCGTTGCGAATAGTGTATGACCAACTACAAGAATACTCCCCGCAACCATCCCTCCTTCGGTGAAATTACAGGTAGAGGTATCCCAAAAGGAAACACATTCAGGAAAATTTTGCTGAAGATAATTTGGCGTGACTTCTCTATTGTTCAGAAGCGTTCCAACACCTCCGCTCGATACGAAAAATCTCCCCAGTTTCCCTTCTCCGTTACATGTGCCTTCTAAGGCACATCTGTATGGAACTTCCCAATTCTCCCAAGCATAGTCGGGAGCATAGACATCCGCGCAGGGGCCAATGGGCAGGCATTCGTATTGGGGGATAATATTATTCACCCGCTCATCAATGAGGCTTGAAAGCGGCGCTAAATTTGAAAGAGAGAAACGGTCTACCTTGCGCAGTGCCGCTGCGCTCGTGTAGCTGCTGCCTATTATGGGTGCTAACGAGTTATATGCCACAGAAAGAGTGGTCCCATCTGTCGAGAGATGCGTCGAGACCCCACTTATCGGGAGGACTTGTTCTCCGACAAGTATCGGGGAGCCATTATTCGTGAGTTGATATAATCGCAAAATTCCATCAGTTGCTGTTACCAGAGACCTCCCTCTGAGAGACGAACCGCCTGTTGCATCCGTATACATTCCATCGACCCCGTGAGGAATTGTTGCAACTGGGTCACACCCACCGCCCTGCGCAATAGCAAATTGTCCTGAGATAGAGAAAAAAAGGAATAGAGCGGCTAAGAAACGAGATGGTAAGCTCTTAAAGTCGTACATATATGAACCTCAAAACTGCACATACAGTCCTCAGACCATGTACATGCTAGTTCCCCCTCACCCCCTGAGCTGGCAATGAATAACCTTCACCCCTTGGTATGGAGCAGAAGGAACTACGTGTTACAGACTTTTTCCCTCTCGGTGTCATTATCTCCAATAGAAGGAGCAGGAAGGGCGATACCGAAAGATAGAACAGAGGTCCCGCTAAACATATAGGTATCTGATATCACTTGCGATACTACGACAGTTTCGGCAAAAACTCAGTGAGTTGCTGAAGTGCTGATTCTAGATACGCCGAGGAGCGCTGTTCGCTCGAACATTGAAAGACATGGTCAGCGCCCTCAATAGGAACAAAGGTTGCTTGCTGTGACCAACTCGCTATCCGCTCTCCACATGCAATAGGGACTCGGACATCTGCTGTTCCATGAATAACTTGTAGGGGGATAGAGAGCGCCTGCGCAAAGCGCTGTACTCGATTGGGGTCAGACTCCATATCTTCCAAGACCTCAATTCCGAGCGGTGCCTCAACTCCCAAGCGTTCAATCGGGTATAAGAGCGTACCCATCTTTTGCCATATTTCTCTATGAGCGTCAGTGAGACCAAAACGAGTTGGTTCCGTGCCAGAGGGCGTAGACCAGGCACTTACTCCGCAGATACACTCGGCAACCCTCGTATCTGCTGCTGCTCCTAAGGCAGTTACCCCCCCACGACTGTGCCCAATCAGGATAAATTGTTTAAACGTTTCAAAGGACTCCTCTTCGCGTAACCGCATAATGAGGCTCACTAACTCTTGGCGCTCATTCTCAAAGGTATTTTGGGAGAAGCCGACAGGATCAACAAAATTTCCAGTATTCGCATCCATCCCATTTCGAGAGAAGTCGGGGATAAGACATGAGAGTCCACTCTGGGAAAGCCGTTCTCCTATGAGTGGAAGAAACGTAAATCGCCGGTGAGCCGAGAATCCGTGGCACACGATCACTAATCGCTCCGGATGGGCACCCCTTTCACTGTGGTAAAAATCAGCTTCAAGCGCTACATCTTCGCTGATTGGTATTCGTATTTCCTTCACTACAATGTCCCTAAAAACCCCTAAGCACCTCATTTTATGGATAGTATGAGCGTTCTAAGAATTTGAGTAACCCTCGGTACCCCCGTATAGTTTCGAGTATAAGGGTTCATTCGGGTTTCCGCGAGTCTGACTCCAATATCGCGCTATTTCAGGTTTCATGGAGGATATTATCAGAATGAACAAGGAGCCCGCATGGCACTACTCTCAAAACTCCGAAAGTCAGTAACAAAGACAGCAACGCCTCACCTCAATTTCAGAAGACATCTCGTTGGGGCGCAAAAGTATTATTCAAAACAAGAGATGGAGAGCGCTGCGCGTTATCTCTTTGCCGTAAATCATTCCTACAAAAACTCACGCTTCATATCTCCAGACGTCCAAGATAATCTTGCCATGCGAGTTCGCAAGGGATCGAACAAAAAGTAATCTTAATCCATATTTTGTACTTACGGATTAGTCTGTATAGAACTCTAACTCAGCAATACTCCAATCAAGGACTGGATGTGTGCCTGACTGTTTCACTATGAGCCTTTTTATTGGGGGAGCATCTTCCCTAAGAAATGAAAGTTTCTTCTCTTTATCAAAAGGCCAGTATGAGTCTTCAAGTGACTCACTCGGATATTCAAAAAAGTAACATGCCGAATGAAACTCATGAGGTGATAGCAGCGAGACTTTCTCGCCTTTCTCCGTTTCTCCGATGAGAGCAAGCTCGCGAGGATAGTCATGTTGCCAGTGAGCTAGAAAGTATCGAAATGCCCTTACTCGCTGAGGCTTATGATACTCAATAGTAAGCTCCATATCGGGATGCTGCGGCTCACCACTTCCCCAACGAGTTTCTAACTCCCCATCAAACAGATGCTGTGGCTGCATACCCTCTCCTCCGGTATTAGCGGAAATGCTCAAAATGGCAGTGGAAGGGATTTCTGTAAGCCTTGGTTCTTCCTGAGAGGAGATACTATGTAAGAGCACATATGCCCCAAGATCTTCGCGTTCATACGTATAGCGGAAGGTCGTAAGCGCTTGCTCGACTCGTCGTGCTTGTGCTGGGACGAGAAGATACGGCAGTACCTCTTTCTTACTCCGTTCTCGCTCTTCAAAAGACTCAATTCTTACTTGGTGTGGCTCACGAAAATGCGTGAATGTAATCGCTTGCTCACTCTCATAGGCAAGCCGATATCCAATCCAGTAGTTGGTCCGAACGTGTTCTATTCCGAGCTCATTGAGACGAGTAATTACAGGAGTGTGATCTTTTGCCACACGTTCATTCTGAAAAACGAACGGTTCACCCGGAATAGCTCTTCCATGAAGATATGCTGAGGAGATATGCAGACCTATAACACTCACAAAAAGGGCTATCCCCAACGGACGACTCAGACGAAATCCTTCGGTAATAGCACCACCCATCATGGGAAAAAATACAAGGTAAAGTGGGAGAAGATAGCGCGGTGCCTGAGAAAGATGGCCATAGGGACTCGTAATGAAAATAAATCCAGTAGCGAACAAGACTCCTATCAACAGCCAAAAAGCATCAGAGGCGACTCGCCGCTTTCGAATCCCGACAACGAGCAAAGTAACAATAGCCAGAAGATTCGCAACGAGAAGCAGCAGCGATCCTGAGAACGCCTGCTCTGTTTGCCAATACCGCTTTGCCCCAAGAAGAATGGGAAGTGCATTTACAAAAAATCCGCGCGCATGGGCAATCGTATCGACTTCGCCCCCTCGAAAGAGGTGAGCTATGGAAGGGAATCCAAGCTCCAGATTATAGATCCAAAAGGGTAGCCCACCTAAAATAGCAAGAAGCGTACAGCCAACAAAGCTTACGCCCAGAGTCATCATTCGCTCTCTGTAATTTTTTCCCTCCCCCCATAACTTTACAAAGATACCGAACGTTATCAGCACGTATACGTAGACGATCTGATTATTCAACCACCATCCAAATCCGAGGATGAACGCGATGATTCCAAGCCTTATCTTGTCAACGCCCTCTCGTCGCAATAAATACATGGTCAACAATACGGCAACCGCGGCAAAGAAGACGATTTCGATAAATCCCCCTCGCGCCTTTCCACTCCAGACAAGTAACGTTCCTGGTGAGACCGCACAAAGTATCGCGGCAATAAATCCTGCTCCACGACCAGCAAGCTCACGACCGAGGAGAAAAACAACACCGATGAAGAGAAGCGAAAAGAAAAGAGGGACTAATTTGATAAAGGCAAGGTGGAATCCAAAGAGGGAGTAGAGCCCACTTACGAGGAGGGATTCAAAACTCCCCATGTAGTGCTGCCCATAATAGAAAACGGGAATTGGCTCTCCTCGACTGATATCCTGAGCCATGAGCCCAACAATAGCTTCATCGGCATCGACTCGAAAATCACTCGCTGTCAGGAAATCCCAGCGTAAGAGAAAGCCCACACAAATAATCAAGAGGAGCCAGACACTGTCCCACCGCTGAGCTCGCTCTTTTCTGACCACAGACATTCTTATACACCGACTAAAAGTAACGAGGAGAGTACATTCTGAGTGACGTCTCTCAAGCCATCCTACCTTCTCGCACAGCAGTTTATCGGCTCTTAAGACCAGATTCCAGAGGAGTAGGGAATTTCTAGCGCTTGTCCTCTCTTTGTATGAGGAAGAGGCTTATACGGCTCCTAGAAGGTGCTTGACGACGAGAGAGACTTCAATCGATCATGCCAACGAGGTCGTGTTCTTGGAGCTACACAATATCATGGAAGATCTTCTCACACTCAAAGGCCTGCTCGGCCTTTTTCTACTGACCCTCGTTGAGCTCGTTCTTGTTGTCGATAACGCGCTCGTAGTCATTCTTCAGTGTAAACCACTCCCTGCTCACGAACGGAAGTGGGTAGAGCGGCTTGGGCTGATTCAAGGAGCGATTATCCGTATTGTACTGCTGACCGTGCTCTCCTGGCTAACGGCACTAACAGCTCCAATAGAATTTTTTGAAACGACTCTTGGAATGCACATCTCGTGGAATGAAGTAATTTCTCTCGTAGGTGGACTCATTCTCATGTGGATTGCCATTAAGCACTACAATGAACTCGGTCATCACCACCACCATATGCGTTCAAGAAAAGTCCCGAGTCCAACACTTGTGCTCATTCAAATTCTTGGCGTCAATCTCATCTTCTCACTTGATAGCGTCTTGAGTGCAATTGGTACGGTCGACTCATACCCGATTATGATTGCAGCAGTCCTCATTTCAGTCCTCGTACTACTGACATCAGTCGGGCGTATCAGTACCCTGATTGAGTCAAATCCAAACCTCAAAGTATTTGCGCTCAGTCTGGTCTTTCTTATTGGTGGCTTTCTTTTTGCCGAAGGACTCGGCGCCCACATAGAAAAAGGTCAACTCTATGCCGCGATGAGCTTTGGTTTGTTTGT
>JBMTVV010000126.1:0-5988 GCA_049451755.1 Bdellovibrionota bacterium | reverse complement strand
GATCCTTGAGAGCTCGATATGGGCCGACACCATTCATATTCCTCGGCACTTCGTCCAAGCATATCCTGCAGGAACTACCTATCGAATAAGAGGAGATTGGATTTTTGCACTGACACGACGGAAGGAGATTATTGGTATCTTTGATAGAAGTGAGAGACACCCCACTACAAGACGCCAGCAAGGTGAATCACAAGCACGTCGCACCAAACGAGACGAACAAAAGAATGTCCGAGGGAAGCGAAAAGGAAGGCAGCCTACAGATGGAGCACCGCCAACAGACGAGATAATTAGTTGAAATTACGCAACACATGTCGGTGTATCGAGCGGGATGGAGAATGGGTCACTTTATACCTCATTGTGTGTTACCATTTCGTACGTAAACGACAGATAGCACCCCTTTGAGTGGAGTAATTTCAGTGGCAAAAGAGAGAATTCTTGTTGTTGAGGATGAAGATGATCTTCGGGAACTCATTCAGTACAACCTCCAACGGGAAGGATTTGATGTCGTAGCCGTAGCCTCAGGTGAAGAAGCGCTCACTCACGCTGCGCTCAATCCACCGGCACTCGTTTGTCTTGATCTGATGCTACCAGGTATGAACGGGCTTGATGTCTGTAGAACCCTGAAAAATAATCCCTCACTCTCATCAATACCGGTTCTCATGATAAGTGCCAAAACTGAAGAGACTGATGTGGTAACTGGACTCGAATTAGGAGCAGATGACTATATAACGAAACCGTTTAGTCCGAAGGTGTTAGTCGCAAGAGCGAGAGCAATTCTACGAAGAAATCCATTAAAGAGCGGTGCCACTGAAGTAATCACAAACGACTTAATTTCTGTCCACGGTCTTGAGATTAACATGCGAAAGCATGAGGCTTACTTGCATGACGAGCGTCTCTCATTAACGGCAACTGAGTTTCGTATCCTTTACTTTCTCTCCCAAAACCCTGGATGGGTCTTCACCCGCCAACAAATTGTAGAGACGGTACACGGAGATGACTATCCCGTAACAGAGCGCTCCATTGATGTACAGGTGGCTGGCCTCAGAAAAAAACTAGGCACTTCATCTGACTACATAGAGACGGTACGAGGCATTGGCTACCGTTTTAAGGAATAAAGAGCTATTACGTTTATTTACACAAGAAACCGAATGAACCAAAAGCCTCGTGGCGTATCGTTAGCACCTTCAATAGTCCGCGGCGACTACAAGGTTTTACTCCCTGTGGTCGTCCACTGTGTTATCATCGGAGTGTCCTATTTACTGGCGGCCTCTTCGCCACTCATTATGGGCGGTATCATTAGCATCTTTTCCTATCTCTATTGCACGTTTGGATTACAAAAGCGAACTCGGGGCAATAGCAAGGATTCTCAATGCACCACTACGACCCCTGCAGCTCCACACACGTCCGCTCCTTCCGATCTTCAGCTCAATTTGCTCAGAGAACAACTTCAGGAGGCGCTTCAAAAACGTGATGAACGTGATGCCGTCCTCGCGAGCATGATTGAGGGGGTTGTCGCTGTAAATAGAGACTTTTCGCTCCTCTCTATCAATGATTCAGCAAAAAGACTTCTCCATCTCACTGAAGATGAGATGCCGTTCGGTACTCCACTGAGAGAAGTTGTTCAGGATAACGCGTTCTATGAGCTTGTAGAAAAAGTTATCTCTACTCATGTTAATATCAAACAGGAAATACAACTAGAGGACTCTCAGAATACTCTCCTATATGTGCATGGCACACCGCTCCGCGATAAAGCTCACCACGGCAATGGTGCTGTAATTGTCTTTCATGACGTCACCCATATAAGAAGACTAGAGACGATTCGAAAGGATTTCGTTGCTAATGTCTCTCACGAGTTAAAGACGCCAATCACCTCAATCAAGGGATTTGTGGAGACATTACTCGATGGTGCTCTTGCGAATCGAGAGGATGCGGAACGTTTTCTTGCTATCGTCTCACGTCAGGCAGATAGGCTCTCTGCCATCATTGAAGATCTCCTTTCTCTTTCTCGCCTTGAGCAACAAGGTAGCAATCATGGATTAAAGCGTTCGGGGATTCGTGTTGCTGAGTTATTTGATAGGTGCTATCAGGCATGCCTCTTTAAACTTGATGAGAAAAACATTCGAGTAAAAATACACTGTGAAAAGAGTCTGACCGTCAACGTCAATATTCACCTCATGGACCAGGCGCTCATTAATCTGCTGAGTAATGCGATTAAGTATAGTTCAGCAAATACGGAGGTACTGCTTGAAGCGAGAAACCATGGCCACACAGTATCATTTGCCGTTTCAGACTCAGGAATCGGGATACCGGAGAAGGAGCTACCACGGATATTTGAGCGCTTCTATAGAGTCGATCGAGCACGCTCGCGACATATGGGTGGTACCGGCTTGGGACTCGCTATCGTGAAACATATCGCGCAGGTCCATGGTGGAAGCGTACAGGTAGAGAGCGAGTTAACAAAGGGAAGTCGCTTTGAGATAGTGCTGCCTCTCGCGCTGCAAGAGACGAATGCTTCGGCATCTCATGCGGCAATATCCTAAAAGACTACTCCAAGGCGCGGTCAATATATTCTTGGAGCGCTTCATTCACTCGCGGTCGTATCCGCGTGAGTAGCTCTCTAGTCTGATACTCAGTCGCGTGATCAACTACAAAGTTCACTGCGAGCTGCCTGAGCGGTGTCCGCTGCACTCTATCTTCAATGAAGGTACCAACCGCATCGAAGAGTGCCTGAGGTATAAATGTCTGTCCTGGTTCGAGACAATTAAGAAATTCCATATAGGGCGCCTTTCGCTCCTTAAAGGGGTTCCGTAACATCTCTTCCGCCACGGACAAAGCGTGGGTAAGGTCACCAGAATGACTAAGCGCAATGGCACAGTGATGGGCAACGATATCATTCGGGTGTTCTAGCGCTAATACAAGCTGCTCAGCTACAGCCGTTGTAGAGGAAAGATGGGATAATGTCCTTGCGCTCGCAAGCTGTGTGTTGCGATGCGATGAGAGCCTCAAACGAGATACTAACTGTTCAAGCCCCTCTTCAGATACACCCTGAGCAATGAGCGTATCAATAGCGAGGTCGCGTATATCGTCACTTCTACTATCGAGGCCTCGCAAGACACACGACTCAGTGACTCCCTGAGAGGCAGCAAAACACCGAGCCTCATGGGAAGGATGCGATAAAAAGACTCTATCAATACAGCTTTGCGCCACTTCCGACTCTTCCCCGACATGCTCGACGAATAACTGGAGCAACTTCATACTTTCTTGTCCTCTGCTGCGAAAGACAAGTCCCTGAAGGTGATACTCAACCACAGCAGGTTGATACTTCGACAAGATAGTGCAGAGCGCACTCCCTTCTTGAATAGGCAGTGCTGTCAGTTGTTCAAGAAGGGAAGTAATGAGTTCTTCCTGTTGTTGCCAATCGGATATATTCCCGAGACGTTCATCAATAATAGACAAGAAATCCTCTCTCAGTTTCGCATCGGTGAGACTTCGATAAACCGAAAACAGAGTAGTTGGAGAAGGCCAGGCAGCCTCTGCTGGCAACTGCGTAAGGGTTTTTAAGACAGCACATCGGATCACATCAGCATTGTCTAGGGAAACACTCATTGAGGGGACAGGCTGACATGCGGAGTGTTCTCCCTGTAGTACCGTAGCTTCGGGAGGTCTCATGTGTGGACTCTTATAGATTTGCTGAAGTGTGTCCTGAATCGATATGAACTCCTCTGTCGTATGTTCA
Organism: Bdellovibrionota bacterium; assembly: GCA_049451755.1. Lineage (GTDB taxonomy): Bacteria > Bdellovibrionota_C > UBA2361 > UBA2361 > RFPC01 > RFPC01. Next base: position 2,252 of record JBMTVV010000126.1, on the reverse strand, counting down.
TCTCCCCTTGCTATTCGACCTAAAGCTTCGATTGCTTGTAGTCGTACTTCAGTAGAGGGATCCCATACTGCCTGAACTAGTATTGCTGGCAAAGCTGAGCGAAGCTCTTGGCCTTGAAGGGTCATTAATGTGAACTCTCGTGCTACAGAATCGGTACTTGCTAAAAACTGCAAATTAACCGGCGCATCTCCTTGCTGAAGGAACTCATCATCAACGACAAGGTCATACGCGTATTTCTCATTTCCCTTATGGAATGAAAACTCAGCGTAACGTAGATTCGGCGCGTACGGAGTCGTGTCAGAGGTACTTACCTCGCACCCAGTGGATAGGGGCTTACTGGATTCCTGATGACTCAAAGAGACTCCTTCACAACTCTCAGAATAAGATGGTGTTCTAGTACTATTACGGTTCCCTACCGGTGAGGCAACTCTACTGAGCAACAATGAACGGGTTCCACTCTTAGGGACTATACCTCACAGCCACAAATAAACCAATAGGTACAGTATGTTAGGCAATTATAGCCAATTTATTTGCTTACTCATGCAATAGTGTGATATTTTCACATCATAATAGATCAGTGAACGCGATGCCGGATAAAAAAGAAATTGTAAGTGCAACGGTAAGACTCCTTCTACGGCCCATTGCACGACTCTGCATTCGGCATTCGCTCAAGCACCAGGAGATTGTAGAGATGTTGAAAGGAGTTCTTGTTCAAACTGCCCGAGAAGAGCTACAGCTCAGCGAGGGGGAAGAGCACGGACCGAGCATCAGCCGCATCAGCCTCGCTACGGGCGTTCACCGTAAGGATGTCACCCGTCTTGAGCGCACAGCCCTAGAGTATCGGCACCCAGAAAATGTTATTTCAAAAGTAATGGCACAGTGGCAGTGCGACCCTCGCTTCACGACAAAGGCTGGCAAACCTCGCCTCCTCTCAGCACATGGACAGGAGAGTGAGTTTGCTCAACTCGTAAAAAGCGTTACCGGAGGAAACCTCAACAGCTACTCCGTTCTCTTTGAGATGGAGCGAGCAGGTATCCTCGAAAAGAAGGGTCAAAATGTAAAACTCCTCGGGCGAGACCTCATTCACTCAGAAGACGTACAAGCAGGGCTTTCTGTGATGGCAGCCGATGCCAATGATCTTGTCGCTGCCGTAGAGAAGAATCTCTTCGAAAACCCGAATATTTCGCATCTCCATCTCAGAACAGAATTTGATAAGATACCCTTAAAAGATATAGAACGAGCCCGCGAGTGGATTCTCCAAGAGGGGAGCCGATTTCATAAACGAGTACGAAAGTTTCTCAGTTCGCTAGACCTTGATACTATTCAAGGAGGAAATCCACGAGTGGAGGCTAAAGAGAGTGTGCCTCTCAGAACGATAGAAAGTGGGGCGGTTTCAGTCGGGCGAGTTTCTGTTGGCACCTTTAGCTTCGACCAAATTCTCCGACCAATGTCGCCCTTAGAAAGAGACGCTCAACGAAAAGGAGGACACCAGTGATGTATTCTCGATATACCGATCAAACACAGACGCCTCTAATACATTCGCTACTATCGCAGACACTTCTATCTCTCTGCATGATCATAGTACTTGGTGTCCTCGGTGGATGCGGTGGAGGAACTCAAGGAACGGGCGGAATCGCCATTGAAGGTCGCATCTTGAAAACAGATGGCACTGGACTCTCTGATACCACTGTTACCGTGGCTCAGACTGGAGATAGTACAACTACAGATCAGAATGGGAGCTTCTCTCTGAGAACGTCAGTAGTGGGAGATGCGAGTCTACTCTTAGAAAGTACAACTTTTTCAACCGAAGTTGCAATTGGAACTGTCTCTACAAATACCGCTACGGTTCGCCTCACCATCTCTGTAAATGAAGATGACAATAGCAGCTCTATTGATGAAATCGAGTTCGAAGAGCGTGATGACGATGATGATGGCAATAGTGGGTCGAACAATGGGTCAAGTGACGACGACGATGATGATAGCTCTTCGAGTGAGAACGGGGAAGACGAGGATGAGGATGATGAATCCGAAAATGAATCCGAAAGCGAGGATGATGATGAATCTGAAAATGACGATTCTGAAAACGAAATAGAAGATGACGAAAGCGGGTCATCACATTCAGGTAGTAGTGGCTCAGGTAATGGCGAATCCGAGAACAACGAATCGGGCAGCGGCAGCTCAAACTCCACTTGTGAGGATGAAGACCTCACTGGGCCGATTACTCAGGTAAGCGCTGCGTCAATTACTGTTGG
>JBMTVV010000125.1:0-5996 GCA_049451755.1 Bdellovibrionota bacterium | reverse complement strand
CACACCGTAGTCGTGCTGCATTTTTTCATGCTACGTCTCATCTGTGCTTGAACTCTCTTCAGACTTCGGCAGGAGAAGCTTATCAAATGGATGCTCAAGGGCGAGGGTGGCGGGTTTCTCCTGCTCATGAGTAGTTTTTCGGAAGAGAATTACCGGCAGACATGCCTCCTGTAGAGTTACAAAATCAGAGCGCCCTTCTAAAAATGTCTCAATGAGCCAGACAAAGTCTGGGTCACCCAACTCATATGGATACACGGGTCTTGCCATGTTCCCCCCTCATTAGCAAAAAATCGCCCTTTGCATTCAACAATTTGTGAACACAAGCGTAGGCATAACTTTAAAAATAAAAGCTAATCACGCACACATCTGACACACACAGAGTAGATTCGTCGCCTTCTTCTCCAAACTTAAGCGATTTTCAACCGGTGATAACTCTGTTTTTTCAGGCACTTAAACATCTCTCCCCCCAGCGCGTTGCCTCTCCCGCCGAAAAGAGTAACCCTCAAGGGGCTCGCAACTGAGAGCACGACATCGAAATGTGAAACAAAAGCAAAAGGGCACCCTTGGCCTGCAGAACTCCAGGACAGATGAGGAGTTATAGAAAGACGCATGAACTCAGACACACCGAAAATATACCCACGAAATGACCACTGCGTGTCGAGAGCGGACATTGATACTGACGCATTAAAAATTATGTATCGTCTCGTTCGGCACGGTTACAAGGCATATCTCGTCGGAGGTGGGGTTCGAGATCTCCTATTGGGCAAAAAACCAAAAGACTTCGATATCGCTACTGACGCAACTCCAAGGAAAATCAAGAACCTCTTTAGAAACTGCCGCATAATAGGAAGACGATTCAAGCTGGCGCACATTTACTTCCGGAATCAAAAAATCATTGAGGTTTCGACATTTCGTGATGTTTCAGCGGCGCCCTCTCAAGAGAGTCCTGATACACACGAGGGGATTGAAACGAATGCCGACGATAATACCTATGGGACACCAGCTACAGACGCACATCGTCGTGACCTTACGATTAATGCGCTCTTCTATGAACTCTCTACCTTTTCAATCATCGACTATGTCGGGGGCATGCAAGACCTTCAGTCGAAAACCATAAGAATTATCGGCGAACCGGAAGTCCGTTTTCAGGAAGACCCAGTACGGATGTTGCGGGCAGTCCGTCATGCTGCAAGAGCCGGGTTTGAGATTGAAAAACAGAGCTATAAGGCAATCACAAAAAATCATGAACTCCTTACTACCGCATCCCAAGTACGGGTGTATGAGGAGTTTAAAAGAGATCTTTCAGGAGGAGCTGCGTTGCCCACATTGCGCCTCCTCAAACAAACAGGATTACTAGAGCATCTTTTACCAGAACTTTTGCTGAACAACTCCGCCTTGCTCCTAAAAGACAGTTACTTTTCAACTGTAGTGGAGCGCATGGACTCTTATCTGCGTTGCAATAAGATAGACGACCCTCTGACCTCTATACTCGGATTGTTCGCTATATTTCTTGTTGCATATCCGAGCTCTGAGGAACAACTTTTTGAGCAAGAACTTGATAGAGAAGAGCTCATTGATCACCTCAAGAGCTGCTTTATAAAACTTATGGTCCCACGAAAGGAGCGTGAGCGTATTGATGATCTACTCGCGCTCTGGTTACGACTCCGACAAATGCCGATAGACCGAGTAAAGAAACTCAGTCTTGAAAGAAGAAAATCGATACGGAATCTTGAGCATCTCTTACATTGGCTTGGACGTGACGGAGCAGAGGGGAGGCTTCTCGAATTGGTATCACAAGCAGCTCAAGCAAGAGAAAAAGGTGGTACAGTCCGTACTCGACCCTATAAAGGTAAAAAGAGAAGTTCGACGAAGCGAGGCAAAAGCTCTTAGGTATGCCAATACGTCGAAGAATATGTAAGTAGCAAATGGGGCAGCAGTCGTGAATTCAAGGAAGCATACCCCGCTGTGGTCTGTCTATAGAGAGAGCGTTTTAGCTACGCTCAGACTCGTGATATCCCAACCAATTCTGCTTCCACTCTTCATCCTTGCATTCTTCTTGGAAGGATATCTCAGAAGCCTTACCGTTGTGCTTCCTCTTGGAATAACAGGTGGGTTTATCGTCGCCTTCATTCGACTTGCATTTGTTACCTACCTCTTTCAATGGCTTATCATGGCTCGTGAAGACCAACTTCCGAGGGGAATGGGATGGTTCTCTTGGAAGGGGACAAGTCGAGCAGAGGACCCTTGGAAGCATGTTCGAAGAAATGCACGAAGGGAACGCATTTTGGATCTCATACGTCTCAATAGCGAACTCTTCTTCTCACTTTTAACCGTGGCATTCCCCTTATACCTCGTCCAACTTGCTGTTTCACTCACCCAGATACCCGAGCTTCAACTTCTCTATATCATCTTCACTTACCTTGCCCTCAATCCGCTCTCAGAGACCGCCATCATGACCAACTTCCAAGGGGCAGACATTTTTCGCAACACCCTTATCTTCATGAAAAGATATTTTGTTGCATGGCTTCTCCCGCTACTACTTCCACTAAGTCCTTATCTGATAAAAATTGCTGCTGCACCTCAGGCTGCCATCACACTGCAGCCACTACGATCTGAGCTGCTCTTTCTCATTGCCACATCAGACCCGATCTATCCGACAGAAACTCTGTTTCTGCTCACAAAAGCATCGCTGACAACAGACCCACTCCTAACCACCCTCCTTGGAACGCTCCTTGCACTTCTCCTGACGGCATTCAGGCTTGAGCTCTACAGCAGGCTCACCGTATCTCTTCAAACTCCCTAACTTTTTCTACTGAGAAAAAATTCTTCCTTTCTAGACCTGCTTTAATTTCAACTTTCATGTACTCTATGCCAAACCTACTCGGAGTAGCGCTCATGGATGCACGAGAATCACGTCCCACCAAGTATATTTTTGTTACCGGAGGTGTCGTCTCCTCAATCGGAAAAGGGCTGACGACAGCATGCATTGGCTCCCTACTTGAGTCTCGAGGCCTACGAGCAACGGCTGTAAAACTTGATCCCTACATCAATGTTGATCCTGGAACGATGAGTCCATTTCAGCACGGAGAAGTGTTTGTAACGGATGACGGTGCAGAAACAGACCTTGACCTTGGACACTATGCTAGGTTTATCGGCACATCGATGTCGAAGTTAAATAACTTCACCTCGGGCAAGGTCTACGAGACAGTAATAGCCAATGAGCGTCGAGGTGACTACCTCGGCGGTACGGTTCAGGTTATTCCGCACATCACAGACGAAATCAAACGCCGAGTATACTTAGCCTCTAAAGGCTACGATATCTGCCTCGTTGAAATTGGGGGGACGGTTGGAGACATCGAAAGCCTTCCGTTCTTGGAAGCCATCCGGCAGATGCGCACAGAGATGGGTGCTGATAACTGCCTCTTCATTCACGTAACCCTTGTCCCACACATAGCAGCAGCCAACGAATCAAAAACGAAGCCAACTCAACATTCTGTTAAAGAGCTTACCGGATACGGCATTGTCCCAAATATCATCGTCTGCCGCTCAGAGGAACAACTCGAGAAAGGCATAAAAAAGAAAATCAGCCTTTTCTGTAACGTCGACGAAAAGTCTGTCATCAATGCAACAGATGTATCGACTATCTATGAGCTTCCTCTCCTCCTCCACGAAGAAGGGCTTGATGAGAGAATTGTTGAAAAACTTAATATGTGGACTGGCACCCCCGACCTTTCAAAGTGGAGACGTATAGTAGATATTTTGAAGGCGCCGAAAAATGGGAGCATCACCCTCGCAATGGTCGGAAAATATGTCGACCTAACGGAAAGCTATAAAAGCCTCTCCGAGGCTCTTCACCATGGTGGCTTCGCAAATGACTGCACCGTAGATATTGTCTATATCGATAGCGAAGAGATTGAAAAGAGCTCCGTTGAAGAGAAAATTCTCGATGCAACAGATGGGAGGGGCGCTGATGCAATCCTTATTCCTGGAGGATTTGGGGCACGAGGTCATGAAGGTAAGATCATGGCGGTTCAATATGCGAGAGAAAATGGAATTCCCTTTTTCGGTATCTGTCTTGGAATGCAAATGGCTGTCATTGAGGGAGCACGAAATCTCGCTAAGTTAACAGATGCTACCAGCTCTGAATTTAAGAAAAGTGCGGAACATCCCGTCATTCACCTGATGGAGAGCCAACGGAATGTAAGTGAAAAAGGTGGTTCAATGCGACTGGGTGCATATCCCTGCGTTCTCACGCAAGAGAGCAAAGCCTATGAGGCATATGGCACCTCGACAATAAGTGAACGACACCGACATCGGTTCGAATTTAATAATGACTATCGAGAGGTCCTAGAGAAAGCCGGAATGACCATCAGCGGCACATCCCCTAATAATGAACTCGTTGAAATCATTGAATTAAAGAATCATCCTTGGTTTGTGGGCGTTCAATTTCATCCAGAATTTAAATCAACACCACGAGAGCCACATCCACTCTTTCAATCCTTTGTAACCGCTGCACTGGAGTACCGACAGCGACAATCACCATCTGAACTGCAGCAGATGGAGAAAAAAGTAATTGAGTTTACAAAAAAAAATGAGGCGATGAGCGGCTCGGACCAAATGCTTACCCCGGATAAGGGCACGGTTCGCAAAGAGCCATCTTCTTGCTTATAAGGTGATTGCCTGTAGCATCGCGGCTCCCGTTCGCTTTGTTCTCTCCATGTGCTCAGCTTATTGCTCAAAGAGCCGTCGCTTGAATTATCCGGTCCGACGCTCTTGCAGGGGTTTATAAGGATATGATGAAAATGACCGGCAACGGCCAAAACCACCTCTTCTCGCTATCTATTGGCAGTACGACATCTTTGAATCCGGGCTTTTTTCATGTAACGATAAGACCGCAAAGCATAGTACAGGGTTACAACACTCTCACTCTAGAAATATGTAGGATTATATGAGCAGTCGGCAGCAAACCACTCAACGTATCGCTTTACAGGCACTAGAAGTTGCAAAAACGGGCGCCTCAACTCCCTTACCGGCGCAGCCCTTTCTTTTCTGTGGACCATGCCAGCTCGAGAGCAGAGACCATGCTCTTACTCTCGCAGAGAAGATATCGAAAGAGGCCGCACTGTATGGATTTAGTCCCGTATTCAAGTCCTCATTTGACAAAGCGAATCGAACGAAAGCGAATAGTCCCCGAGGCATCGGTCTTGAAGACGCCATACCTATCTTCGAAGAAATTCAGCGAGAGCTAGATCTTCCGACTCTGACTGATATCCATCTCCCAGAGCATCCAGAGCAACTTGGTAGTTGTATCGATATCTTACAAATCCCAGCATTTCTCTGTCGTCAGACTGACCTTCTTAGAGCTGCTGGACGCTCTGGTCGGATTGTAAACATCAAGAAGGGACAATTCCTTCACCCAGAGGATCTCGCTTTCGCTGCCGAAAAAGTGCGCGCGGAGCCGATGAGCGGCCCCGTGCTGCTCTGTGAGCGAGGAACCTTTTTTGGATACAGAGATCTCGTTGTGGATATGCGAGGACTCGTAAAGATGCGGAATAGTGGATTTCCCGTGATCTTTGACGGCTCTCACGTCGTACAATCTATGGGCGGATCGGGAGGAGTTTCCGGTGGCGATTCCCGTTTTACTCACCCGCTGTGTCGCGCAGCAGTCGCAACTGGAATCGACGGGATATTCATTGAGACACATGAGTCTCCGAAAACTGCACCCTCAGATGGAGATAGCATGCTACCGCTCAAAGAGCTTCCGCGATTACTGAGCTGCCTTCAAAAAATCTTTCATGCGATAAGAGATCAAGATCTGGGCTTTCCAGAGTAACGGCCGGATGTACTATGTACCTCAATAGGAAAACGAGCTATCTCATATCAATTTTTATTGTGCTCATTTTCCTGTTCATTGGAGCCTTCTTCTTAAATACTGACTACCAACAGCCCACTCCGCCCCTCACAAGTGCTCCGAGACTTACCTGCCCTTCCCCAAC
>JBMTVV010000124.1:0-6016 GCA_049451755.1 Bdellovibrionota bacterium | reverse complement strand
CTCACAAGTAGTTGTTGGGTTCGTTCAGAGCGCGCATCTGGGTGAAGCTCCGCTAACAACATGAGCGCAGAGAGTGACAATCCTTTCTCAATGGCATAGGCGGCAAACTGATGGATCTTCTCAACGACAAGGAGACGAAGCAGATCGACTCCATTACCTCCTTTTGCACTGTCGAAGAACGGATAGAGCAGTGATCGATCCAGTGATGGCTCTAATGCTCGGAGTCTCTCGTACTGAGTTACAAGGAGCTCAAATCGCTGAACATCCGGGTGACTCGGTGTGTAGACATCCCGACTCGTCTCAAGTAGGAGCTCAGCTCGGACTGGCTCACTCTTTAAAAAAAGCAGCTTGGAGATAAGCTCTTCAACTGCGGCAAGATAGGGCTTCTCTTTACGAATGAGCGTTTGTGAAAAGTTCTCCTGCACCCATGCCGAGTCATGAATGGTAAGATGAGCGAGTAGGAAAGGGATAAGCTCTTCAGGCAATTTCTTTTTTGGTGATGTGAGGAGGTTCTGAAATAGCTCAACACCCAACGATTGCTCAAAGAGCTTTGTCACCTCCTCTTTCTTTGAGTCCATTTCATAAGAACCATTGTTCAGATAGAAGAAAAGTAGCTCTACTCCTGAGTCAACGTCTTTTACTTTCATTGCCTCATGAATTGCTGAAACAAGGGTCTTCTCGGATACATTCTCGAAAACATCTTTTACAGCCATAGAATACTGGAGAAGAGTCGCGTTCACTCGCTCAGGTGCAACAATTCGCTCTCTTCCACGAACAACAACCACAACCTGCTTTTCATCGATCGGAGCTACTTTTTGAACTTCCAGTGGCAGTCCATAGACCACGTATTCTTCCGCAAGGATTCCTCTCGGGACTCCACACAGCAACACAAAACCACACATGAGATACGCGATAATGACAAAAGTGCAGTATCTTTTATTCACAGCAACAATTTACCTCTTCACACCCGTGAGTGCATATCCCCGCTGAGTAGCTGTGGTGCAACGATTACTCGTTTTTCGCTGGGGTCGCTACTCCAGTAACGCTGAGCACTACCTCATCAACAGGCTCTCCCGTCAGATCTCCAAGAACAATAGTGACGGTGGCCTTTACGTTGGTCTCCGATTTCGAGGGAGTAAATCGCACTATACCACGAAACTCTCGTCCTGCTTTCACAACCTCTGAGAAAGCGCTCATATCAGAATGATTCGAAGTAATAGAAAGTATTTTCAGTGGCTTCTTTCCTCGATTGAAAATCTTTACCTCTCGCTGCACGGAGCTGCTAGCTGGAAGCACCCCGAACGCGAGGACTGGTGGCACGACCTCAATTTGCTTTTGAATAGAGGCGTAGACAGGAAGATTTACCGTGCGTTGCTGAGCACCGGTCACACGAATGACAACTCGGTCTCGAAACTCACCAATAGGAACTTCGCTCTTCAGCCGCACAGAGGCCTCAACAACCTTATTCTTCACGCGACTCACTTCTCTGATCTCAAGCCACTTTGAACGGGTAGAGAGCTCTCCAATGCTGGCACGCAAGCCATCCCGAATGCGTACCGTTACTCTTTGCTCGATTCCATCCTCCGGATCGCTTGAATGAATTACGTTTCCGAAATCAATTCGGTACGGTTCAACAAGTACCTCCGGCTCAATCTCCCCTCGCAGGGTAAGAAGAGCGGTCGGGAGTTGTGGGTCATTTGTATAGAGTCGGACGGTTTTTTCTTTTCGACCATACATCCCTCGGGTGTCAAGCTGCACGGAGAGAACTGTTTCTGCTCCTGGCTGAATACGGTTCTCATCCAGCTCAGGCACAGTACATCCGCACGCGGGAACAATACGCTGAATCTGTAGCTCCTCATCACCAATATTCCGTAAGATGTACTTATGTTCCAGTTGCTTACCCTGAGGAATCGTATCAAACTCAAAAATTGGATTCAGAATATCGAGACGAGGTGCCGCTACCACGCATCGCGCACTCAGTAAGACACTCACACAGAAAAAAAAGATTACGAGAAGGTGAGGCAGGGCACTGCCTCTTAACGCACTCGCTCCCAGAAGAAGGCTCTTCATGAGAACGCAATCCATGTCATACTCTATTGCATCGCGCTGGCTATGCCGCGTCATCAACTGAGTCCTCTTCATCCAACTCCTCTGCAAAGACATCATGCTGCTCTAGGAATTTTGTGGAGAAGTCCCCGGAGCGAAACTTTGGGTGGTTCAGAATTCGTCGATGCAGCTCTATATTCGTGTGAATGCCATCAATGAGGAACTCGTCAAGAGCGACCAGAAGTTTTTGAATGCACGCCTCTCTATCCTCTGCCTTCACAATAAGCTTTGCGATCATCGAATCATAGTAGGGCTGTATCGTATATCCGGCGTACACCGCCGAGTCGACGCGCACCCCGTTTCCACCTGGCGTATGGTAGCTCAAGACCTTTCCTGGGGACGGCACTAACGTTCGTGGATTCTCAGCGTTGATACGAGCCTCCATGACATGTCCGTGAAACTTCACATCTGACTGCTGAAGTGAAAGTGGCTCACCTGCTGCGATTCGTATCTGCTCCTTTACGATATCTGTTTCGGTGATCATCTCGGTTACTGGATGCTCAACCTGAAGTCGGGTGTTCATCTCAATGAAGTAGAACTCACCCGCTTTCAAATTCACAAGATACTCAACGGTTCCCACACTTGAGTAGCCAACGGACTTTGCCAGCTCTACGGCTGAATTTTGTATCTTCTCTCGTAAGTCATCAGGAAGTCCTGGCGACAGAGCCTCTTCTATTACTTTCTGATAACGACGTTGGATGGAGCAATCACGGACACCAAGGTGAATAACGTTTCGAAACCGGTCTCCTGCTACCTGGACCTCTACGTGTCGAACGTCTGGTAAATATTTCTCGATAAGCAGATGTCCATCACCGAAGGCAGCCTCTACTTCTCGTTGCGCAGTATCGAACAGAGAATGAAAGGATTCTTCCGACTCAACGATCTTCATCCCGCGTCCACCGCCACCAGCGCATGACTTTAGGAGCACTGGGAAGCCACTCGCTCGAGCAACCTTGAGCGCGTGATCTGCATTGAGGTATCCCTGACTGTCCCCTGGAATGGTTGGGACCCCCGCCTTATCAGCCGCACGACGAGCTCGCGCCTTATCTCCCATGACCCGCATATTACGAACGGACGGTCCAATAAAGGTAATTCCGCAACTTCCACAGATCTCGGCAAATGCTGGATTCTCACTCAAAAACCCATACCCGGGATGAATTGCATCAGCTTGCGTTGCAACCGCTGCTGCCATGATAGAAGCAATATTTAAGTAGCTTTCTTTCGGCGCAGGTGGACCAATACACACACTCTCAGAAGCAAGCTTCACATGCAGCGCCTCTTCGTCTGCGGTTGAGTGAATCGCTACCGTCTTAATGCCGAGCTCGTGACATGCTCGTATAATACGCAGCGCAATTTCTCCACGGTTTGCGATGAGAATTTTCCGAAACGGAGGAGTCTGAGACATGGAAATACCTCTAAAAAATTTTTCGCCTGCGCTCATAGCGCACAGGTGCACTAGGCATTCGGATCAATAACGACGAGCAGTTCGCCATACTCAACTACCTGCGAATCTCCAGGAAGAACTCGGACAACTTTTCCGCTCACAGGCGCCTCAATCTCATTCATGAGCTTCATCGCTTCCACGATACACAGGGTATCTCCCTTCCGAACGGTGTCGCCTTCTTGTACGAAGGAGTCTGCATCTGGTGAAGGCTTTCGGTAGAAAGTCCCAACAATTGGTGACTGAACCTTATGCATTCCAGCAAACTCATCTTGCGGATGTGGGGCGACTGCTGGCTGTTGGCTCACGGAAACAGGAGCGGCAATATCAATAGCAGCAACCGCAGATGGGGCCATTACTGGAGCTACAGCTTGAACGAGCTGCGCTCTGGAAAGCTTAATAGTAGTGCCGTCTTGAGTGAGCTCAAAATCAGTGACACCACTCTCTTTTAGAATCTTTACTATCTTTTCTAGCTCTTTAATATCCATGATGAATTTCACCCTTATTGCTCGCTACCCGTCATTTCTCGCCGAGATGCTATAATCGAGATGCTATAATACGGAGCTGCCGACACATATCCTCACTCTGTTACGGTCTGAAAAGGTACCGAATTCCAACGAAAAGGTAAAAGGGGTGTAGAGTGATTACTCTACAGAAAAAGAAATGTATCGGCTCAAAATTCCATAAGCAGCTGATATGAAAGGGATTATTCAGATTACTTCTCGAGGAGTTCTATATCATCCAAGTCAAATTCAACCTCAGCAAGAACTTCCTTCTCTCCAAGCTCTCGAGACTGCTCAGTAGAATCCTCTCTCAATAATCTCTCTCCATCTTTACTCAGCGGGTCTAACGCCTTAAGCAAGCGAGAGAGGGATTCACTTTCGGGAATACGCTTGGTGAGCTTGGTCACCTCTTCCACGGCGAGCTCGGGGGAACCCCCACGATAAAAGAGCTCAGCCAACAAGAGCCTACCCCGTGGGTCCATCGGGTTGCATCGCAGAAATTGGAGGAGGAATTCAAAAGCAGTTCCAATACGCCCACCGTCTTTTTCTGCGACTGCCGCATTCAGAAGCTCAGACTCGCTCATTTGAGGGAACAACTATGGACAACGGTTATAGTTATCAAAATTCAGACCGATTGCTCCAGTAAGCATGAAGGTATCTCCATTCTCATTTCTTCCGCTCACTGCAACCGAAATGTTCCTCACTCCAAGAGACGCAGGGATATTCGTAGAGGAGCCAATAAACGCCTTCTCTCCCCCAACAACATCAGTAAAAAGTGCCGTCGTGATAAGCTCTCCTCCAAATGGCGCCACATCGTTTCCACCGTCAATCGGGGATGGAGCAATTATTGATGAGGTATGAGAGGGTGTTCCTTCCCCTGTTGCATTCGGAACAGTGTACGTATAGCCAGTAATCTGAATCGCCTGATTCGAATTATTGACGATGTAAAATTTTATCAATGAATCAAAGAATGGCTCTGGAATAGGATCTTCATTCGGATCCGGCTCACAGTTCACCTGCGTTGTATCGACATTCAAAGTTGAATCTTGACCACTGTCGATTACCTCTATCTGAATAAGGCGAATGCCATCTGTTCCCGCTCCACCTGGATTTCCATCTTCGGGAGAATCAACTCCACCACCACCAGAGCCATTTCCGAGACCTCCACCGCCAGCATTTTCAAACCCGTCAAAGCCAGCAGGAACCGGTCCTTCACAAACAACCTGCACGAACTCCCTCATGTTTGTTCCTACCGGCAGCCGACAACCGAACTGAAAGCTTCCTGGTGCTGCACATCCAATACGTCCGCTCATCTGACCTGACGCGTTTGTAATCTCTTGCCCGCTTGTCGGCTCAATAATACCGATTCCTGACTCAGAATCACAAAACACAGAGATATTTGGAACTGGAGCACCGTTCTGATTGACAACACTCACATGAAATCCGGTCGTTTCTGAAACAGATAGGGTTGAAGCATTGAGGGTCAACGAGAGAGAGCCGACGGTATCATCGGATGCAACAAACCCCCCACTAAAGGGTGGATTATCGCTCTCTGTGCTTCCACTATTACAACCCGCGAAGCCAAGACCAACCACTCCAGCAAAAATAAGCATAGAGGATACAAGCACTGAGCTTCTTTTCTGTGAAAACATGAACCGGTTCATATCTGCTTTCCTCATTTTTCTAAAACGTAACCGTAACCTAATTTCTCAAATCCGAGTTAAACCCGACGGAGCATCAGACTCCATATAGCACTAACCTACATTCGTCGCATTTCCGCCCGCGTATGCAATCGACACATCAGGAGTGATAAGCACCACAATTGTCTCTTCATTCGTTGTATATCGTTGACCACTCGTGGACTCACCTTCAGCAGTCACCGTGACAAAAAGATCAAATGGGGCCTCGGGCAATGACGTTCGATTCAGGCTAATCCAACTCCTTATCTGGGGGGGAATAAGTCCGA
>JBMTVV010000123.1:0-6026 GCA_049451755.1 Bdellovibrionota bacterium | reverse complement strand
TCAGCCAGAGGCGCTTGCCATACAGACAGACCTAGAAGCACTCCAAGCTATTAGAGATGAGATTAAACAGAATCAAGAGGGACATCCTCAATCACATAGTGAGACTAGTGAGATAGTCGCAAGCGATAACGATATGCCGCTACAGCAAACGTCGCTTCTTGTCGAATCGGAATTAGCGATTCATTCGGAGACAATATCAGAGACGCTCACTGAGGCACTCGATCACCTCGAGACCGTGTCTGCCACAATCAATGCTGATTTATTACACTACGAGGCAGTGCCCTTCGAGAGGATCGGTACGGACGTTGACTCAGACATTATTCAAGAGGACATACAAGAGGTTGCTATAGAAGTACTGGCTCACACTGAAGACCCTCTACACACTGAAGAGTCTCTCCATAACGAGCTTTCCTCTCCTGAGCCGGCATTTATCGAGACTACCACCACAGTTGCTGAACCAATCGATACAGATGAAATCATTCGAACAGTGCTCTATCAAAATAACGTTCCAACAGAGAGGCAACTCCAAGCAAAGAAAATTGAGCAAACACCATCTCTTGAAAATAAACTGTCTTCCTCAACACCTGTAGAACCTGACCCAGAAAAATCTCAGGAAGAACCTATGCAAAGGCAGAACAAACGATTGGTGGGACGACCAGGAGACTTCATCTTTTATGCCTAAGCGCTACTAAGCCACGCACTGTCTTTACCTGACTCGCTTAAAGAAGGCCCGAACATCCTCAACAGCAAGATAAAAAGCAGGCACAATAGCGAGAATAATTACCGTTGCAAACAAAATCCCAAACCCAATAGATATCGCCATGGGGATAAGAAACCGTGCCTGCATAGATGTCTCAAAAATCATCGGAGCCAGCCCTAAAAACGTCGTCAGGGAGGTGAGAAGAATTGGCCGAAGACGGCGCTTGCCAGCTCGAATAACAGCCTCATACGGAGAGAGGCCCTCCTCTCGCTCACGGTTTGCTGTTACTACAAGAACGAGAGAGTCATTCACTACCACCCCTGAAAGAGCGATTAACCCAAAGAGACTAATAATGCTTAAACCATAACCAAGAAGGAAATGTCCTGCGATAGCTCCGATAAACCCAAAGGGGATACTCAGCATCACGATTACTGGCTGCACGTAGCTCTTAAAAGGGATAGCAAGGAGCGAGAAGATAACAAGCATCGCTACGAGAAATCCTATACCAAGAGTGCTCAGCGAATCTTGCTGCGCCTCCTTCTCTCCGGCAAATTTATACGTGAGGCCCGGATACCTGAGCTGGAGCTTCGGGATATGCTCGGTAACGAGCTCATCAATAATCTGATTTGAATTTGAGACTTCCTCATCGACATCACCCGATACGGTAACAACTCGACGACCATTCACCCGTTTAATCTCAGTATAAGAAACACCCTCGTTCACATATGCAGCATCAAAGAGTGCGACTTCTCCCCCAGCAGGAGAACGGATAACGAGCTGCTCAAGGGTATGAAGAGTTGCACGCGCTTCCTCTGGTAACTTCACCCTTACCTTCACCTCATTCCGACCTCGCTGTTGACGAAGTGCCTCTGAGCCAAAAAATGCCCCTCTTACCTGCCGTCCAAGTTCGCCTGCAGTAATACCAAGACTCTCACCGTACGGAGTAACGCTAAAGCTCAGCTGCCGTTTTCCACTCGGAACGCCGTCATCCGTATCCGACACTCCAGCATACTCTTCAATAATAGCTTTTAAGTCCCGCCCTGCCTCCTCCAGTGTTTCTTTCACTGGATGGCTCAAGTTTAGCTCTATTGGTAGTCCTTCACTTGCACCGGTCTCAGCCTGAAAAATAAGGGTGTCAATTCCTACGATGTTACCGACTTCTTCACGCCATAATTTAGAAAACTGCATCCCTGATATCTCACGTTGATCAGATGGAACAAGCGCGACCTGCGCAGCCAATACGTGAGCTCCACCAGCACCCGTAAACGCCGGTCCGGGACCAAAGGCAACAAGCCCACCACCGATTTGGCTATAAATTCCCTTAGAGATCTGTTGCCCTCCCCCACGTTCAAGCGCACGCTCTGCTCCCTCTACCAGAAGCTGCTGAACCCGACGACTCTCGTGAATGGAAACCCCGAAGGGGAGTCGCACCTGCGCTGTGACAACATCAGCGTCGATCCGCGGTAAGAAGGTGAACTTGAGGTGCTTTCCAGCTACCATTCCGAAAGCAAAGAGCAATGTGGACAATGCTATGGCTATTGTCACATATCGGTGTGTCACTACCCACGATACAAACGGATCATATATTCGCTCAATGAACCTGTTTAACTTCGTACCAAAGTATTCTCGTGGTCGATTCAGCCGTCTCCAGAGGGGCTTATCGCCTAACTCATGTGAAAGGTGTGCCGGTAGGATAAAGAGCGACTCGATCAACGAGATTACAAAAACGATTACCACTACTGCTGGTATTTGACGAAAAAATTTTCCACTAATCCCTGGCACGAAGAAAAGTGGCATAAAAGCTACAATATTCGTCAAGATGGCAAAGACCACTGGCATTGCAATCTCACGTGCTCCAAGCACTGCAGCGCGAACCGATTGGAATCCTTGCTCTCGTTTCTCGTAAATATTCTCCCCGACGACAACTGCATCATCTACAATAATTCCAAGCGTAATAATAAACGCAAAAAGAGAGATCATATTAATCGAGGTATCGAGCCACGGGAGGAAGAGAAAGCAACCAAGGACTGAGATAGGAATTCCAAGTGTGACCCAAAAGGCAAGTCGCACCTCGAGGAAGAGCCCAAGGAGAATAAGCACAAGTATTAACCCAAGAACAGCATTCTTCAAAAGTAGCTGCATCCGATCGACAAACACGACTGACCGATCATTCCACAAGGTGATGCCAACATCAGGAGGTAACTCTTGTTGTAACTCCGTGACATACTGCTGAACAGACTTCGACACACCATCTGGCGTTTCATCCCCCACCCGGTAGACATCGATACTAATGGCTGGTTTACCATTAAAAACGGCCTCTTGGTCTGCTTCCTCGAAGGAATCACGAACGGTTGCAATCTCACCGAGTCGAACAATGCCCCCGGAAGGAGAGAATGCTATCGGGATATCAAGGAACTCAAGGCCAAAATCTCTGCGCTCTTGGGTTCGTAAGAGAATCTGTCCACCCTCACTCCGTACCTCTCCCGCTGGGAGCTCAACAGAGGTCTCCCGTACTTTCCTCGCAATTTGTTCAAGAGTGAGATCATAGGTCTTCAATGCCGACTGAGGCACTTCGATGGCGATTTCTAGCGGTGGAGTAAGCCCAAGTTGTACCAACGTGATGCCGGGCCTCTGCACGAGGTCATCTCGCACTCTCTCTGCAAGACTCCGAAGCGCACTACGAGACTGGTCTCCGTATAGCATGAGCGAGACTACTTTCCGCCGGCTCTCGACAAGACTGACAACGGGGCGCTCAGCATCTTCCGGAAAGGAGGTAATGCGATCGACCTCATTCTTTATGTCTTGTACGAGTTTAAACTCATTAGCAGAGGTGAGAAGCTCAACGACAACAACTCCAGAACCCTCAAAAGCTGTCGATGTGACGCGCTTTACCCCCTCAAGCCCACGAACAGCATCCTCCACAGAAAGAATAATCCCCTGCTCTACCTCCGCTGGACTTGCACCCGGATACGGTACCGTAATTCGAACAATATCCGTCGTGAACTCAGGAAACACCTCCTGCTTAATTTGACCACTCATGAGGAGGCCACCGACCAAGAAGATAATCATGAGCAGATTTGCTGCTACACGATTACGTGCCATCCATGAGATCGGTCCAGATGGGAGATCTTCAGAAGCATCTTGGCGCGAATTCATCTGTGGTTACTCCCCTTCTCCGACCACCTGATGGCTCTCTTCCTGAGCCAGCTCACCGTTTACTACCAGTGGTAACCCTTTAAGAGCACCTGACAAAGCGCTCGTAATTAACGAGAACTCTTGAGGCAGCTTCCCTCGAACATAAACAGTCTCTATGTCTGAGATGATCGTTTCAACCGGTACTATGTCGAGCGTATTCTCTGCAGATACTATCCAGATAACGTTCCCTTCACGAATCGCCCTGACAGGGATGGGGTAGACATCCTGAATCTCATCCCCCAACATCATCACTTCCGCGGCGGAACCCAAGAGAAGAGGAAAATCCGTGCCTGACTGAACATCTAGCGGATTGTCTACCGTTACGAGCACCCTCGCCATCCGACCCTCCCGCTGAACCTCTCCAACAAGCCGCTCTGCAACTCCAACTCGCTGAAACTGTATGCCACTACCAACACGTTGGAGCACCTCTGCTGCATAGCTTCTCTCGATACTGTCACCTTCCCGAAAGAACTGGGAAAGCCAGCGGAGCTCACTTCTAGGAATCTCTACTTCAATTTCAAACTGATCTGTGCCGGCAATCTCAAGCACTGTCTCTTGAGGAGTCGCAAAACCACCTATCTCAACCGTCTTTTTCAAAACCGTACCATTGAATGGAGCTCGGACCACCGTCCGCTCTAAGTCAAGCTCTGCTCTTTGAAGCCGACTTTTTGCTGCTGCCACCTGTGCTCTCTTCTCGTCAAGATGAGGCTTCCGAAGAGCAAGATTTCTATGCTGAAGCATAGTGTCAGAATCAACACCGAGCTCCTTGAGCAACTTCCATTCCCGTGCTGCTACCGTTTGATTTCCCTCCTCGAGGGTGAGCTCAAAGTTAGCTCGTTCCAGCTGTGCCTTTGCCTCTTCTCGGGCGAGCTCATAATTCTGGGGATCAATTTGAAATAAGACCTCGCCCTCTACGACATTCACCCCTAGTACAAGCTCTGGAGGCATATTGATAATCTTGCCACTTACCTCCGGTCGAATACGGACTAGTCTACGAGCCGCGACAGTCCCCATTCCACGTACGCGACTGGTGACATGCTGTAGTGCGATCGTTTCAACAACAACTGGAGTAGCAACTACAGCCCTGCGACTCTTCGGAGGGGACTCACGCAAAAAAACGAGAGCAGCGAAACTCAATGCTCCCAATAAAAGAATACCGGCGATGAGCACGATCCGCTTTCGAATCTGGTCTCTATCCATACCACCGGTCGTACCAGGAATCTGACCAGATTGCGCAGTTGATGTTGATGACTCCTTACTGGATGTCATAATCCGTTCCCTCCCTCATACCTGTCATTACGGTGCTGGTCAGCAGCATCCCTTCACTCACTACTTCTCCACTAGGTAGCGAGTCCTCTATGGAAGGAGACTCGACGGGCACCATTCCCCCCGTAGCGAGCAACAACTGATTCCTTACAAGGATTCGTTGTGCTTCCTCTCGTACAATCTGTCTCTCTACTTGCTGCTTCGCTTGTAATGCTATTAACACCGGGAGAAAGTCAGAGAGTCCATTAAGGTAACGATTTCGTGCTTCCTCATACTGATGATGTGACACCCGCTGGCGCTCTTGAGTCATTTCGAGACGATTCTTCTGGTGTTCCTCCGCCGCAAGAGAATCTTCCACTTCTCGTATTGCTTGAAGGAAGGTTTCAGAAAACAGCGATAAGTTTCTCTCCACCTCAGAGCGCTCCATTTTCAAGAATCCTTTTTGGAGTCCACTATCAATGAGGGGAATGAATAAATTGCTAAGACCTGTGAGCACCTTATTCGGGAAAAGATTTTCTATGTCGCCACTCGTCAGACTGTAATTTAAGCCGAGCGATAACCGTGGATACCGAAATGCAACAGCTACTGCAACGTCATACTCGTCAGCCTTTAAGCGAAACAAGACTGCTCTTAAATCGGGTCGAAGAGTGATGAGATCCACTGGACGTATCTTTGGTGGACTCTC
This sequence comes from Bdellovibrionota bacterium, assembly GCA_049451755.1. GTDB lineage: Bacteria > Bdellovibrionota_C > UBA2361 > UBA2361 > RFPC01 > RFPC01. The sequence continues at coordinate 180 of JBMTVV010000123.1, read as the reverse complement.
CATCAGTGATGGGAATTGAGACCCTATATCGATAGAACTCAGTGATCCCGGGGATTGTCCTAGTAGTACGCTCAACGCATTAAGCGCTTGTTCATATTGTAACTCGATTGAGGGTAATTCGGTTCGAAGAAGCGCGACCTGTTGACGTTGCTCAAGCACATCAAGCGCAGAAGAGCGCCC